>NZ_DAXETW010000012.1:0-6944 GCF_051155795.1 Longibacter sp. | reverse complement strand
GTCCACCAGTCGAAGTCGAGCACACTCGCCAGCCCCCAGCCCCGGAGCCGGTCGGCACAGCCAAGCGGAGCGAGAAAAAGGGGCGAGAAGCGCTCCTCTAGGGTTTCGACCGACGGGCGGTCCAGGTGGTCGTAGTGATCGTGCGAAATCAGCACCGCATCGACGGGCGGCAGGTCGGCGATCTTCAGCGGGAGGCGGGCGAGACGCTCCGGGCCCGCGAAGGGGAGGGGACTGGCACGCATACCGAAGTGCGGGTCCGTCAGGATCGTCAGGTCGGGTGTCTGGACCACGGTCGTAGCGTGCCCGATCCAGGTGATCCGCATCTGGGCCGGCGGGTGAGCGAGGTCGATCGGCGTGATGGCGTGCGGGGGGACGTTCTGTTTGCCATTAAACAGGCGTCCAGCGAGCCATATGGCCACTTCCAGCGAGGAGGCCTCGCGAGTCGGAGCGTCCGGGTTTCGAAACCCGTCGGCCGTATGATGACGCCGGGACGCACGGTCGTATGGGTGCGGCATGAGGGTGGGCGGAGTAGGCAAGGGACGTAACGGCTGGACAACAAACGAGGGGAACCGTATGTTCTTGACCGGTTGTAAGTGCGATCCTTCCACCTCCCACTCTTTTCTCGTTTCTTCCCTGTTCGTTTATGGAATTTATCGCCCTGGGCGAAACCGATGACGTCGCAGCAAGCTGCCATTTCTTGAACATCGACGGCACCGGCGTGGTGCTCGATGCGGGCGTCGATCCCCGAACGGACGGACCTGAATCGCTACCCGACTTTGACCTGGTGCACGGCCACCGGGATCGGTATGTCGACCATGCGATCATCACGCATGCGCACCACGACCACATCGGCAGTCTGCCGGTTCTGATCCGCGAGTTTCCGCATCTTCTGGTGCACATGACGGAGGCGACGAAGCGGCTGATCGAGTTCTTGCTGCCAGCGTCGGCTCGACTGCAGGAGCGAAAGCTCTACAACGGGGAGACGGAGCACGAGCCGCTCTTCAGCGAGGATGAGCTGAGTTTCCAGAGCCACATCTACCTGACGCACGCCCTCGAGGAGGACTTCGACGTGACCGGTACGCTTGGCAACGCCCGGATCAAAGCCCGCTTCTACACGGCAGGGCATATCCTCGGGTCGGTTGGCGTGCAGCTACGATTCGTCGAGAAGGGCGAGCCGCGCCGAGTGTTTTACACCAGCGACACTAATATGCGGCCGCAGTCCATCATTCCGGGAGCCGCGTACCCGTCGTCGACGGATGTCCTGATCCTGGAGTCGACTCTCGCCAATGACGAGGAGGCGGAGAAGACGGACCGCGAGACCGAAACCGCCCGGTTCCGGAACAGCGTGAAAGAGGTCATGGATCGGGGCGGGACTGCGCTCGTTCCGGTGTTCGTGATGGGGCGCGCGCAGGAGACGCTCGCTCTCATCGATGAGATGAAAAACGATGGCGTCATTGATGCCGACATCCCGGTCTACACGGCGGGATCGATGCGGGCCATTGCCGATCTGTACGATAAGACGAGACGCTCGACGCCCCGCCTTGATTCTGAGTTCAAGGTGTTCGACGTGGAGCAGTACCGCATGCCCCGGAGCGAGGACGCCAAGGACGACGCGCTGGACGGTCCGTGCATCGTGGTGGCGAGTAGCGGGATGATGTTCGAGCCAACGCTGTCGAACCGGATCGGGCGCCGGGTGGTCGAGAACGAGAACGACGCCATTCTCCTTGTGGGCTACTCAAAGGAGGATACGGCGGCGGCGCGACTGCAGGAGGCGGCCGAGCAGGGCAAAGGCACGGAGGTCGTTCTACACGAGGCGACCGGCCCCCAGCCTGTTCACTGTACGGTAGATCGGTTCCGGTTCAGCGGGCACAGCAACCGTCGCGATCTCCTTCGCGTCGTCGAGAGCATGGAGCCGGAGAAAGTCGTCCTGGTACACGGCGAACCGGACGCGCGCGAGTGGATGCGAGACCGAATCAAGGACGCGCACCCCGAGATCGAGGTCTTCGTGCCCGAGGGTGGAGAGGTTTTGGATTTGTAGCACCCGACGTGTAGAGCGTCCGCAGGTGGATCCGTAGCGCGCCTCCGGTCGGGAAGAGCGTATGCGGCGTCCAGCGGCTCAGCAGCGTGTCTCGAGAGCCGCAGAAAGGTCGTCCCACAGGTCGTCGGCGTCTTCCAGCCCCACGGACAGGCGGAGGAGTCCGGGCGAGATGCCATGATCTTCCTTGGCTCGCTCGTTCACGACACCGTGGGTGAGCGACGCGGGATGTTGAATCAGGGTGTCGACCGAGCCGAGGCTGACCGCCGGTGTGATCAGGCGGACCGATTCAACGACGAGGCGGGCCCGATCCTTCGATCCGACGTCCAGGGCGATCATCGTGCCGGCGCCGCTCATCTGTCGGGCGAACACGTCGTTCTGACGGTTGCGACCCGGCATGTGGACGTGGCAGACATGCGAATGTCCGTCGCACCGGTCGGCGAGTTCGATTGCCGTGGCCTGGGCTCGTTCGACGCGCCCGGGGAGGGAGGGAAGGCTCCGGTGGAGAAGGTATGCTGCCAGCGGGTGCAGCAGCGCTCCGGTGGCCACGCGCACGTGGCGCAGCCGTTCGACCCACTCCGGTGCATCGGAGGAAACAACGCCGGCCACCACGTCGCCGTGGCCGCCGAGAAACTTGGTTGCGCTGTGCATCGAGAAGGTGGCTCCATGATCGAGCGGCCGCTGAAGGACCGGCGGCGCGAAGGTGGAGTCGACGCAGACCGGGACGTCCCCTGCTTGCTCCGCGACGTGGGCAATGTCGACGAGGTCGAGCGTCGGGTTCGCCGGCGTCTCGATCCAGATCAGCGCGGTTGCGCGAGTGACGTGCGCCCGGATGTTGTCCGGGTCGACCCACCGGACGGGCAAGCCCAGAAGCCCACTCGACAGCAGATGATCGCCGGTGCCGTACATCGGGCGAACGGCGATGACGTGCGCGTTTTCGCCGCGACCGGCCTCCACCACAGCGCTTCGGGCTGCGAGAAGCGTCGCGGTCATTGCCGCCATGCCAGACCCGAAGGCGACGCAACCGTCCGCGCCTTCCAGTTGGGCGATGGCCGTCTCTGCATGTGCGACCGTGGGATTGTGCAGTCGGGCGTACACCGGTTCGTCCTCGTCACCGTCTTCTCCCCGCGCGAAGCTGGCGATGCTCTCTCCTGCCGCGTCCATGTTGGAAATCGGGTAGGTGCTGGACAAATCGATCGGGGGAGCGTGGAGTCCGGCTCTGCGGATGGGTGTCCGCCCGGCATGGACCGCGTCGGTTCGAGTGGGCGGCGAGGCGGCGGCTTCAGACATGGTGGAAGCGCAGGGTTCGTGAGGAAGACGTCTCGATCAGCGATGAACTGGATTCGATTCCATTCTGTATCCTACCTTCCGATACGACGCATGTCAATAAAACCGAATACGATTCGGAAAACAAGACGATGGCGCGACTGGACCGAACGGACTTCCGAATTCTGCGGGAGATGCAAAAGAATGCTCGTATCCAGAACAAGACGCTCGCCCGTCGGGTGGGGATTGCCGAGTCGACGTGCCTGGAGCGCGTGCGGTCGCTCCGTGACGATGGGGTGCTGACCGGTTACTCCGCAGAGGTGGATCCGGCCGCCGTCGGCATTCACGTACAGGCGATGATTGCCGTCCAGCTGGAGCGCCACTCCCGCGAGACGGTCGAGCGCGTCCGGGCGCGGGTCTTCGATCGCCCCGAAGTCGTGGCCGTTTATCATGTGGGCGGCCGGACCGACTTTCTCCTGCATGTGGCGGTTCGGAGCTCCGATCACCTTCGTGACGTCATCTTGAGCGCGTTCACGTCCCACGATGAGGTGGCTCAGGTAGAGACATCGCTCATCTTTGACTATCATCGGGCGGAGACGTGGCCGATCTATCCGCCCGAGGCCCGATAGCGCATCGCGGATCAACCCGCGGTTGCCGGAGTGCCACACCCACACGCCATCCGCCGGCTCTCGGCGGTGCTCTGACGGACGACGCTTTCCGGTATGCCCACGACGATCTCGCCCCCTTCGCCTGCACGTACGCCCTCTGTGTCGGAGTTTGCCGCGACGCTCGATCCGAAGATTGAGGGATCGGTTCGTACGGACGACATGACGCGGGCGCTCTACGCGACCGATGCCAGCATGTACGCCATTGAGCCGCTGGCGGTGATGGTGCCGAAGACGGTCGCGGATGTGCAGCAGGCGGTGGCCGTGGCCCACGACTTTGGCATCCCGATTCTTCCTCGCGGCGGCGGGTCCTCGCTGGCGGGGCAGGGCGTGAACGAGGCGCTGGTGATCGATTTCTCGAAGCATCTGGACGCCATTCTCGACATCGATCCTCACGCGCGGACGGCCCGTGTGCAGCCGGGCGTGACGCTGTCGACGCTGAATGACGCGGCGGCCCGGTACGGGTTGATGGTCGGGCCCGACCCGGCGAGCGCCAACCGGGCCACGCTCGGCGGCATGCTCGCCAACAACTCCACTGGAACGCACTCCATTCGCTACGGCAATTTCGTTCATCACGTCCGCCGCGTCGACGCCCTGCTGGATGACGGCACCCCGGTCTCGTTCGGCCCGCTCGACCATTCGGGGTGGCAGGAGAAGCTACGCGGCGAAGGGCGAGAGGCGTCGCTCTACCGGGAGATCGATGCATTCATCGGTCGGCACCGGGACACGATCCAATCGGAGACGCCGTCCCACTGGCGGCGCAACAACGGGTACCGGTTGGAAACTCTCCTGAACGAGGAGCGGAATCTGGCGCGCCTCCTGGCGGGAAGTGAGGGTACGCTGGCGGTGGCGACGGAAATCACGCTGGATCTCGTGCCGCGTCCGTCGCACACGGGCCTCGGCATCGTCCACTTCGAAACGCGTGCTGAGGCGCTTGATGCCGTGACCGAAGTCCTGGAAACCGATCCGTCCGCGGTTGAACTCTTCGACGGGGTTGCGATCGAACGGACGCGCCAGACACCCGGGTACGGCGAGCGGCTCACGTTCATCGATGGTGAGCCGGGGGGCGTGCTGATCACCGAGTACGACGGCGATGCGAACGCCAACCTTGCCCGGAAGCTCGATACGCTTGAGGATCTGATGGCGACCGGTCCCGCCACAGGGGTCGTGCGTGTGACCGAGCCGAAGGCTGTGGACAACGTGTGGTCCATCCGCAAGGAGGGACTCGGGCTGGTGATGGGCGTGAAAGGCGAATACAAGCCCTGGGCGTTCATCGAGGACGCCTCCGTTCCGGTTGAGAATCTGGCTGCGTACGTGGAGGAGTTGTCCGCCTTCATCGATGAGACGGAAACGCGGGCGGTATACTACGCGCATGCTTCTGCGGGCTGTCTCCACATTCGTCCGTTCATCAACACGAAGGACGAGGCCGAGGTCAGGAAGATGCAGCGAATCGCTGAGGGTTCGCTCGACCTCGTGAAGAAGTACGGCGGCTGCGTGTCGTCGGAGCACGGCGACGGGATCGTTCGGGGATGGGCAAATCCGGAGATTCTGGGAGAGGATCTGTATGCGGCGTGCTGCGAGATGAAGAAGATCTTCGACCCGACCAACGTGTTGAATCCGGATCGCGTCGTGAATGCGCCGCCGATGACCGATCATCTGCGGATGGGGCCGTCGTACGACACCATGTCGTTCGACGCGCAATTCGACTGGTCCGCCGAGGGCAGCTACGCGGCCGCCATCGAGAAGTGTAATGGCAACGGCGCCTGCCGCAAGCTCGGGTCGGGGACGATGTGCCCAAGCTTCATGGCTACTCGAGAAGAGGAGGACTCGACGCGAGGCCGGGCGAACGCGCTTCGCATGGCGCTTTCGGGCGACCTCGATCGAACGGAGCTGACGGGCTCGCGAATGCACGAGGTCATGGATCTGTGCATTCAGTGCAAGGCGTGTAAAACGGAGTGTCCGTCGAATGTGGACATGGCGAAAATCAAAACGGAGTGGCTGAACCACTACTGGAAGGAGAACCGGATGCCGATCCGGACGAAGCTGTTCGCCCACCAGCCTGAGCTTGCGCGATGGATCAGCGGGTCGCCGCTGGCATCGGTGGTCAACTGGACGGGACGGCAACGCTGGCTGCGGTCCGTCGGTGAGTCCGTCCTTGGCGTAACGGCGGATCGAGAGCTACCGCCCTTTGCCCGCACGACGTTCCGCCAGTGGTTTTTGCGTCAGACGTGGCCGGAGCGGGGACCGCGCGTGGTGATGTTTTCGGATTCCTTTACCAACCATCATGCGCCGGACGTGCCCCGGGCCGCGGCGACATTTCTGCGGGCGACGGGACACACCGTCGAGCTTCCTGGGCCTAGCGTGTGCTGCGGGCGAACCTATCTGTCGAAAGGGGCGATCCACGACGCGCAGGTCCGGGCACTCAAGACGGTCGAGACGCTCTTTCCGTACGCGGAAGCCGGGGTCCCAATTGTCGGACTGGAGCCGAGCTGCATCCTCACGCTTCGCGACGAGTTCCTGTCGCTCCTGCCGGGCGAGCCGCGCGCTGAGCTTGTTGCGGACGCGGCGATGACGTTCGACGAGTACGTGGATCGGCGAGCCGATGCCGGGGCGTTCGACGACGTCCGGTGGCAGCCGGCGACCGATCGCGTGATGCTGCACGGCCACTGCCATCAGAAGGCGCTGATCGGGACGGCAGCCACCGAACGCGCGCTATCGCTTCCGGGCTATGCGGTGGAGTCGGTGGACGCCGGATGCTGCGGCATGGCGGGGGCGTTCGGCTACGAGGCGGAGCACGTCGACGTGTCGCGCCGCATGGGCGAGCTTCGCCTGGCGCCCGCCGTTCGTGAGGCAGCCCCCGATACACTCATCGCCGCGACGGGCTTCTCCTGCCGCCACCAGATCGACGACCTGACCGGGCGTACCGCCCGTCACCCGGCGGAAATTCTGCTGGAAGCGCTGGGGGCGCAGCCGTCCGA
>NZ_DAXETW010000011.1:0-75917 GCF_051155795.1 Longibacter sp. | reverse complement strand
ACTGCACACAGTTCGTCGTACAGTGCCTCTGGCCCTTCCTCTTCGAGACGCCCTTCCAGCCGGTCGCGCACGTGTTGTGGCACGTCCGGGATGTCCGCGAGCCCTTCCTGTAGCGCGTGTACGTAGAGGGTCGACCCACCGACCACGATGGCCTGCTTCCCGCGGGAACGGATGTCTCGGATTCGGGCATTTGCCGCGTCCGCGAATGCGCCGGCAGAGAACGGTGGCCCCTCGACCGACCGTTCACCGATGAAGTGATGCGGGACGCGAGACTGCTCTTCCTCCGACGGCTTCGCCGTTCCGATGGTAAGCTCGCTGTACACCTGGCGGCTGTCGGCCGAGATAATCTCCGCATCCAGTTGTTCGGCTACGCTCAAGCTCAGCGCGGTTTTACCAACCGCGGTGGGCCCGACGATGGTGAGAACGGGGGGATCGTGCTCCTCATGCGGAACGCATGTTTTCATAACATTAGGATGATCCGGGCGGAGACCATCTGCTTTAGGTTTACAAATTGTCCCACCGATCCCGCACGCGCGGATCGGAAAGGCTCGGCGGACGAACTATACTCGCTGACGCTCGGTCGTTCCCTCTGTCTTCGTCACTCCATTTATGACGACATCGCAGGAATCCAAGGTCGCCTCGACGAACACGGTCCTTCAGGTCGTCTTTCTCGTCGGCGTCCTCGTCATGTTCTTTACGAGTCTCGAGTTGATGGGGGACTCCTTCAAGTTGATGGGGAGCGGGTTGGCGGAGAGTCTCCTCCGCATGACGTCAAACCCGTTCGTCGGGCTCTTCATCGGGATTCTTGCGACCAGTCTCGTGCAGTCGTCTTCAACGACGACGACGCTCACGGTGTCGCTGGTGGCGGCGGGGGGGCTCGATATCGCCGGTGCGATTCCGATTATCATGGGGGCGAATATCGGGACGAGCGTGACGAACACGATCGTCTCGCTCGGGTCGGTGACGAGGAAAGAAGAGTTTCGTCGGGCCATGGCAGGAGCGACGGTCCATGACTTCTTTAACTTTCTGGCCGTTGCCACGCTGTTTCCGCTCGAGTTGATCTTCAAGTTCGTTTCCACGCCGGCGGCCTACCTTACCGATTCGCTCGCGACGGTGGGCGGGACGCAGCTGCTGAGTCCTGTCAAAGAGATTACGGAGCCGATCGCGACATTCGTGATTCAGATGGCGGGTGAAAACGGGATCATTGTACTGATTGTCGGACTGGCGCTGCTCTTTCTGTCGCTGCGCTTTCTTGTCACACTTCTGAAAGGCCTCGTCCTCGGCCGGTCGGAGCAGTTTCTCCACAAGTATATCTTCGGACAGCCGGCCATCTCTCTGTTGTTCGGTGTTGCACTCACCTTTCTGGTGCAGAGCTCGAGCATTACAACGTCGCTGACGGTGCCGCTGGTCGGCGCAGGAATTCTTACCGTCTCGCAGATTTATCCGTTCGTGCTCGGCGCCAACGTTGGGACGACGATGACCGCGATCGTTGCGGCACTCGTCTTAGCCTCAGCCGGGGAGCCCGGGAGTGCGGAGGCGCTCCGGGGGGTTGCCGCGGTGAAGGTCGCGCTGGCCCACCTCTTCTTCAACCTGTACGGCATCGCGCTCTTTCTCCCGATCCGGCGGCTGCGTCAGATTCCGATCCGCCTTGCTGAACGATTGGGAGATCTCGCCGTCAAGAATCGGGCCTACGCGCTGGGTTACCTGGCGACGGTTTTCTTTGCCATCCCGCTCATCACGATTCTCGGTACAAGAAACCTTGACTTCACCTATGACCCGCCGAGGCCGGACCGGCTTGAACAAGGACCGGCCCTCGAGCCTGAGACAACATCCGAGCCGTCGTCCCGGCGCGACCCGTCGGTGTCGACAGATCGGTCAGCCGACCCGGTCTCGCTCGCCGAAGCTCTCGAGGGGCGCGACGGATGAGCCGCTCCGTTCGTCCGTGCGGCCAGGGATAGAGTCACTGCTTCGAGGAGCGTCGGATATGTCCTGCTAACACGAGCACGCAGATGGCGGCCGACAGGGTGTTCAGGCAGGTCTTGAGGCGCACGAGCGCCTTGTCCGTAGGCGGTCCAGGGTCGGACTGGAGCCTCCGAGGAGGAGAGGAGCGAATATCCTCCTGGCGCGTCCCGGTAGCAAGGCGCCCCAGGTGCAGACGCCTCCGTGCGCTTCGCATTCTTCTACCGACCGGCGCGTCCGCTGATGTCCTGGGCGAGAGCCGGCTATGTACGGAGGGGGGCAGTGCCGTCAGCGTGAAGGCGGCATGTCCCGCGTGCAAGCAATCGCCAGGAAACCGGTGTTCAGAACCTCTGAGAGCGCCTCGCCGGAGTACCGGAAGCCCGATCCGTTCGCATGGACATATAAAAAGCCCACCGCCCGTGATAGGACGGTGGGCTTTTGCTCACCCGGTTGGGTGAGACGTCATGCAGCGGTTCGCGCTTACGCTTCTGCGCTTGCCGGCTTGACCATTTCGTCGACGACATAGCCTTCCTCTTCGGACTTGGCTTTCGCGATCGCGTAGATCAGAACGCCGTAGCCCGCCTTGGCGGCCACGTCAGCAATGGTGTAGCTGACCTGCAGGGTTGTGACTGCGCCGGCAGCTTCTCCAGGGTATCCTTCCACGAACATGGGAATCATGTACGCAATCGGATAGAAACCCCATGTAAAGAGAAGCAGGAGGCGAGCATTCGAAAGAAGCTTCGCCACCCGTCCGGACTGTCGCTGAATCGTACTCGACAGCTCGGTGAAGAGGATGTAGAGGATGTAGACAAACGGTACCGAGCTAAGGAAGCCCCAGAGGCCGCGCGTCTCAAAGAGACCCGTGTTGGCGCTGACTTCGCCAGGGTAGCCGAGAATAATCATGAGCGCCGCGGCGAAACCGAGACGCGCCATGAGCGACCCGCTCTCGCCTTTCGGTAGACCGAGGACGAGAACAAGTTCAACGACGAGCAGCGGCACCGTCAGCAGCCAGTCCACATACCGATACGCGTCATTGAATGGCTTGTCTTCCTGGAAGACGTACTGTCCTCCCTCCAGTGCATAGGCCATATCCCAGCTGCCGAAGATGCGGAAATAGTGGTAGCCGGCGATGAGCACCACCAGGGCCGACACCATCATCGAGACGCGGTATTTCGGCGCGAGGTTTTTCTGCGCCAGCACGAAGAACACGAACGCGGCAAACATCGTCGCGATCGTGAACGAGAACATGTTGTAGACCAGGTTGAACTGAAATGCCGAAAGGTCCGGCAGTTCGAGAAACATTGCAAGAGACATAGTGGACTAAGATGCTGTTGGGTGAGTAGCGGAAAGAGTCTGAATCATCTTCGCAGGCGATTCGCCATGATCGACATCCAGCGCCAAGATCGGTATAGCGCCGTTCCCGGAAACCACGTGATCGACCCGAGGGTCAGTCACTACGTACGGGTGTGCGGGGATTGGGCCACCGAGCCTCCATTGACGCGACGAGTCTGAGGGTGCAGACCCGGGAGGTCGAAGGGAAAGAACGCCTACTCGCGACGCGAACTAGGGGCATCGCTGCCGATACGTGATGTCGTAGTACCGGCTGCGACTGATACCGCTTCCAATATGGAAACGCCGACGTGGAAAAGCTCAACATTTCGCTCCGTGAAGGAACGATGTAATTAGAACATTACAAGCTATCACGTCATCGTGCCGCCGCAGGACACAGTTGGGTAAAATCGACCGTCTGTCAGGGGGATCCGCGAGAGACACGATCGTTGCTCACCACCCACCCTTCCAACGCGACCGTTTCATTTGTACCGATGATAACGCCGACGAACCGAGCAGAAGCGAAGGTTCGCTGGGGGATGAGGGCGAAACTGGGCGGATACCGTAAGGCGGGTATCGACCATAACCGCCCGTCATGTTCAAGAAATCGTCGGGCTGCGGCGGGCGATGCTGGGAGCCAAACGGATTTCGGGCGCTTGGACTACGCCGCTGCGGTTTCCGACGGATTTACCTGCGGGTCCGGTTGGCTCTCTCGCGGATCGTGCGGAGCGCCGTCGCCGGATGGCGGTGCGGATCGTGGGGGCTCGGGATCACCGTCGGTTGGCTCCACGGGCACAACCTGTCCGCCGTCCGAATCGTTGTCGTCGTCTTCCGGAAGGCGTGAATACGCCCAGATGAGCACTGCCAGGCTGATAACGCCGAGAATGATGTAGTCGATGTACATCGGCGGGGTAGAGAGATGCAAGAGGTGATGCTGCAGCGGGCGTCGAGCGATGACTGTCTAGCTGCCCGCCATTTCCGGTGTTTCGTCCAGCGTCCGCTCCACCTGCTGCACGGGTTGATGATCGCCGAAAAGAAAGAGGAGCACGCCTTTTACCACGAGCAAATTCGTAACGAGGAAGAAGGTCGCCTCTTCGAGGGGCAGCGTCCAGACGTTCAATCCGAGGGTGTAGTCGCTAGAAATGGTCCAGATCCCGCTGTAGATAGCAATTGCATCCGCGATCCAGAGATACACCGTAGGTATTCCGACGGCCAGGAGCATGGTGCGTCGCTTCTGCCACAAGGTGTGACCATCATACAGCCACATACCGGCGAGGACTGGGCCGGCCCACGCGAGGATGAGACTCAGGTAAAACGCGTCATCCGGCCCTTCTAACAGGAAGTAAAAGGAGACGCCGGCGACAGCCATCCAGAAGAGACATCCTACGCCGTGTGGCGCGAGACCGCTGGGGCGGTCGGGCTGCGGCCATCGGACGAGCACATGGTAGAGAAAAAGGCCCGTCAGTATCGGCTGCAGAATAAAGAACATGTACTCTTCAACCGGCACGTACCCGATTGTAGCGATGACGCGGTCCGGCCCATACCACCACACGCTGTTCGCAACCAGGAAATTGTCCCACGGCGTCGTATAGGAAAACGCGATCGCGCACAGGATCGGGATCGCCCACCGGGCACGCACGTCCCCGATTCCCGCAAGTGGACGCGGGACGGTCACAGCCAGCAGCAGAATCGCTGGGAGCGTAAAGACGAAGTGGAACATGAGGTACGTCATACGGGCGACGCCTTTAAGATGCGAATGAGGGATCGGAGATGATGCGTCAAGCGGTGTACTCGACTGAATTCATTTCATTCCCGGCGTAGTTCGCGTAGAACATACGATGTTGTGACGAGCGGTGCACGGGTCTATGTCCTGGGGTCGAAGCCGGCGGAATCCAGTGGTGACGCCCGCGCAGCCTTTAGACGCGGCGACGGTCCAGATCTCGGAGCAGAACGCCGGCGGCGTTGCGTCCTGACGCGCCCATGATGCCACCGCCGGGGTGCGTGCTCGCGCCCGTCAAGTACAATCCATCGAGATGGCTTCGATACTCCGACATGCCGAGTGCCGGGCGGGCTGCGAACATCTGGTCGAGGCTCATCTCCAGGTGCATCACGTTGCCTCGACGCAACCCTAGCCGTGATTCCAGCCACTCCGGGTGCTGAAACAGGCGGCCGACGATCTTCTCGCGGGTGCCGGGCGCATAGGTCTCGAAGGTGTCGATCAGTCGATTGGCGACCTTCCCCTTGATATCGTCCCAGGTGTCGCCGCCCGAGAGTTCGTAGGGGAAGTACTGTCCCCAGAGCCAGAGGACTTCCCCGCCGTCGGGCGCCAGCGTATCATCGGCTGCGCTAAAGGTCATGGCCACAATAGGCGGATCGGTGGCCGGCCGACCGCCGAGGTATTCTCCGTACGCGTTATAGATCTGGTCTGTACTCCGGCAAAGAAGTTGAAGACCCATCCGAGCGTCCTTCCCCGGGTGGGCGGTGTATTCGACCGGAGCGTCAAGGGCAAGGCGCAGCATGATCCCAAACCCATTACCGACGCGCAGTCCGTCCGCGGATTCCGGCCGATACGCGGGAGGGAGGAGGCGGTCAAGGACCTCAAGGATATGGGTGCCGGAGCACACCGCACGACCGGTGTACACCTGTCCGTTCACGCGAATGCCCTGTGCTCGCCCGTCGCGCACGAGAATGTCTGATACCTCCGCGTCGGTATGCACCTCGCCGCCGTGGGCTTCGATATGTTTCCTGAGCGCCTGGGTGAGCATCCCGGACCCGCCACGCGGGCGAGCGACACCGCCCTCGTGGTATAGCGGATGCCAGAGAACGAAGGGCCCGGTGAGGGGCTCCGACGGCGGGGGACCCGACTGGGCCGCCATCCACGACAACATCGCACGGATTTTTTCTTCGTCAAAGTATTCCCGAACCACGTGACCGTATGGGCGAAGGATGTGACGCAACTCCGTCGACCACTTGAGGCGAGACGAAGCCCCGAGAAACATCTTCTTGCCGAGATTCAAGGGATTGGGCGTGGTCAAGAACATCTCACGCATCGTTTGCGCAAAACCGGACCAGTCGTCGATAAACCGGCGATACGCTTCCCCCTGGCCGGGAAACTTGTCTTCGAGATGATTGGCCGTCCGGTCCACATCCCGGTACATGAAGACGGCATCCCCGTCGGGAAAGGGAGCGAAGAAGAGCGGATCGAGGTCGATGTACTCGAGGCCGAAACGGTTGAGTTCAAGCTCCTCGACGATGGGCGTTAAGCGGATGAGAATGTGGGCGCTCCCCCCGAGATCGAATTGATATCCCGGTACAATCTCCTTTGTCGAGACAGCCCCGCCGACGATGTCGCGTCGTTCGAAGACACCGACGCGATACCCTGCCTGGGCAAGATACGCACTGGTGATAAGGCTGTTGTGACCGGCTCCAACCGTGATGACATCGTAGTCCACAGGCGAAAGAGGGGGGAGGTGACAGAAAGAAGGGAGTAACGCCGCGTCGGCCGGAACGGACGACCGCCTTCATCCGATCCGGCGTCGAGCCCATCAGAGGATGGTACACGCCCAAGTTACATGCGACGGGGAACGATCTGTACGAATCGCGCTTGAGATTGCCAACGAGTCGGGAAACCTTCTCGTAATAACCGGTCGCAACGGACGGACACGGGTGCGTTGGCGGCCGAAAAAGCGCAAGGCTCCGGTGTACGCGGTACTGGCGTATGATCGAAGGCGCACGGTCTGACTGCAGACCCATCGTGCCGGGTAGCCGGCCGGTACGCTGCGATCTACTGCACCCTAATACAACGGGCGCGCGCTGTGCGACACACCTTCTCCTCGATGCACGGCCGCCTCACGAGAAACCCCCTCACGCCCGAAACCGATGCCGTGGGCATTTGTTAATGGAATATGAAGGAAGCGCTCCCGCGGTGTGCGCACGTGTCCCGACCTGCCGACGTACGATCTACGACACGATTATGAACTGGATATACCAGGTCCTCAGCTTCTTTGTGGCATTTGGCCCCGTTATCCTGTGCACGCTTCTGTGGCACTTGATCTGGAGCAATGATTCCGGCTCGTCCGGTGGCTCGTCCGGCGGGCCTCACTGGGAGCCTCAGCCTCCGCCGCCGTCATTTAGCGGGGACCGGTCGCCGGTGCGCGATGTCCCAACGCCGTCTCCCGTTTTACCGCAGCGAGAGCGCACGTAAGAACGCACGTCGCTCTGCGCCCCCGTTGCGGCTGTCCCGGTTTCTGAGACGCCCCGTCCTTCATGACGCTCATCGATATCACCCGTACGCTATCGCCTTCAACGGCCGTCTGGCCCGGCGACCAGCCGGTTGAATGGATGTGGACCGCCCGACGCGAGCAGGGCAGCACGGTGAACCTCGGTGCCATCCGCACAAGCGTGCACGCCGGCACCCATGCAGATGCGCCGCTGCATTTTCTCGACGACGGTGCATCCATCGACGACGTGCCGCTGCGGCCGTTTGTTGGCCCGGTTGATGTTGTCCATGTGACCGGCGCGTGCGTAACCCCCGTTGACGTCGAAGCCGTCGCCGCCCGGCGCATCCTCTTTCGAACCCCGGCATCGGACGTCAGCACGACGGCATGGCCGGATACGATAACGGCGATCCACCCGGAAGCCATTCGGGTGATGAAGGATCGAGATGTCGTCCTGATCGGTACGGATGCCCCATCCATCGACCCGCTTGAGAGCACAGCCCTCGACGCACACCACGCGATGGCCGAGGCGGGCATGGTAAACCTTGAGGGCCTTCACCTTTCGGATGTGTCTCCCGGTCGCTACCGACTCCTGGCGCTCCCTATGAAAATTGAAGGGGCGGATGCCGCACCGGTTCGAGCCGTACTCGAGCCGGTCGGTCGCGAGTAATCCAAGTACAGCGTTCGCGACTGCGGCCGTTTGCGTCACAGGCGCATTGGCTGGACGGCGGCGGGAACGACCCGGCAGTAACCTCGGCACCTTCAATCCGTCACCTTTCCCACTTGATTTTGAGTATTATGATAACGTGATGATGTACGACGACGCGTTCCCCTGAAGCATCGGCGCGTCCGGTACGCCCTCGTTCGCACGGCGGCGCCCGCGACCTGCGGCACCCGCCGGCACTGAACACAAATCACAGCTGCTGATATGGATCTCTTCAATCGCGAACAGCTGCGCCAGCTGGCACAGCAACAGAACGATGTCTGCATCTCGATCTATATGCCCACCTTGAAGCATGAATCCGGGTGGGCACAGAATCCCACACGGCTCAAAAACCTGGTGCGCGATGCCCGCGATCAGTTGCGAGATGCCGGGCGATCGGAAGACGAGATCGAAGACCTTCTTGCCAGCGTCAAGCGGCGGTTCGACGATACCGCTTTCTGGCGCAGCGTTAGCGACGGCCTCGCCGCATTTATCACCCCGGAATCGACCGAATTCTACCGGCTCCCGCTTGCTTTCGATGAGGTCGCCATCGTCGGGACGCGGTTCCACCTGAAGCCGCTATTCCCGATTATTGCAACCAACAACCGCTTTTATCTGCTCACGCTCAGCCAGAATGACGTGCGCCTCTTCCAGGGCACGCATCACGGTGTAAGCGAGGTGTCGAGCGATACGATTCCCGCCGATATCGTCGAGGCGATCGAGCAGTACGAGGATCCGGAAAAGTCCTTGCAGTACCATACCAGTTCGTCTCAGAACGGCACCGGTGGGACCAACCTTACCTATCACGGACAGGGAGGAGACGCCGACGACGGCTCTCGTGCGCCGGCCGAAGAGCTCAAGCGCTTCTTTCACAAGGTGGACGACGGCGTGATGGACCGGCTCGCGGAAGAGAACGCACCCCTTCTGCTCGCGGGGGTCGCGGAGTATCTCCCGCTCTACACAGAAGTGAACAGGTACCCGCACCTGATTGAGGACGACATCGTTCGCGGAAATCCCGAGCCGCACAACGAGACTCAGCTCCACGAGAAGGCATGGGACATCGTCGAACCCGTGTTCATGCAGGAGCAGGACGATGCGCTCGAGCAGTTCGACCAGCTCTTTTACCAGGACGGCGGACTGGCGTCGGACGCGTTCCACGAAATCATCCCAGCCTGCGCATTCAGCCGAGTAGATACGCTGTTCGTCCCGATCGGCACGTATCGATGGGGCAATTTCGACCCGCAGTCGAACACCGTCCAGCTCCGGGAAGAGCGCCGTCCAGGGGATGAGGACCTACTTGACTATGCGGCAGTGCACGCCTACCTGAACGGAGCGACCGTGTACGCGCTACAACCGGAGAATATGCCGGGAGGGCGCGCGATTGCGGCCACCTTCCGTTACGAAGCCGACGTTCAGGCTACCGAGGCCGGATGAATGGCGTGGCGACATCGATCGCGGGATGGGCGCACCTTTCCGACCACCTGCGGAAAAGTGGCGGTACTGCCGGGGCTCTCGGATGAGGGCTCCGGCAGTTTTCTTTCACGCGGTTCGACCGCTCCCATGAGAGATCCATGTAGATACGGAACCTGAACGTTTGGAATCGTAAAATACGGTAATTATCATTATCATGAATAAAATTGATCAAATCGGTCGCATGGATGCCGATGCCCTGATCGCCGGGTTCGTAGAGCAGAAGGAATCGCCGCACACGCAGCGCGCCTACCTACGGGACCTCCAGGCCTTCTTCGGACGTCCCGAGATCTCGGTCGACCTGGCGGCGGGCGTCGATGCTACAGATGTGGACGCGTTCGTGAAGCGTGGCGAATCCAGCGGCCTCTCGAAAGCCACACTTCAACGGCGGCTGTCGGCTTTGCGGCAATTCTTCGACTGGCTGTCGATAAAGGGAGTCGTTGAGTCCAATCCAGCCCGTGACGGGCGCGTTCGAACGCCAATGCCGCGCCGGTCAACATCGGCATCGGCGTCCGGGCCGATTTCGCGTGAGGAAACGGAACGCATCGTTGCGTCCATCGACACAACAAGCGCCACCGGGCGGCGAGATCGGGCAATTCTGATGCTGATCCTTCATTGTGCGCTTCGTCGAAGCGAGGTCGTCCGTGTACGCGTGGACGACTTTCGGCTCGTCGGACGATACCGGGTCCTGGATATTCGCCCTCCGGACCGACGCTCGAATGCGGTTCCCGGAGACAATAGGCCCGAAGCCACCGGATCCGGCCTCTCGGAGACCCTCTCAGGCCGTGCAAAAGTTCCCGATCACGTATATAGACACGTCGAGGCCGTGAGAATGGACGTGGGAATTCGGTCCGGGATGCTGTTTCGTTCGTACAGCAACCGGAACCGGGGCGCGTCACTCACGGGGGACGCGATCTACCGGATCGTACGAGACGCTGGCGAGGCTGCGGACCTGGAGGACGTGACGCCGGATCGTTTGCGGAAGACCGGTCTACAGCTGGCGCTTGATTCAGGCGCGACGGGCGACCAGGTGCGTGCGCACGGTCGATACGCTGCGACGGTGCCGTATGCCGCGCGCCAAGAGGAACGTCTTCGCGATAGTGCCGCGGACTACGTACAGATTGGCACGGGGCGATCATCAGCGTCAGGCTTGGGCGGGAAACTGTAACGACGGGGATCGCGTGGTTCGGAGCAGACCGTGACCGGTGCGTAGGGCCCGTATGTAGCCCGTATGTAGCCCGTATGTTAGCGATGCGCATGTGCCGGTGCGGATGTGTTTCGCCAAAGCCTTCGCAACGGAGACGCGGCATGGTTGGTTGTCGACTGTTAGAAATCACGTGAGCGTGCAATGGAGGAACGAGCGAAGATCCGTGAGCGACAAAAACAGATGACAGCGCATGAGGCCCGTTCGAGGTCCGGTGCGGGAAATGCCTGTCAGCGCCTGAAACCTGACTTCCGATAATGGATAATTATAGGAAGTCAGGATTATCCGACGAATATCCCGCCGTTTGTCCGCCGCGCGGACTGTAGCTTCCGGACGTCCTCTGGTTCGGGTCCGAGGCCCGGCTCCACCGGTCGACCCACAGCTCACGCAGACCCGTAGATCGACGCCGGCGTATTCGAGGCCGGCAACGCCGACGCTTGGGTCTGACATGTAGGACGCTCGCGTCGGACGCTCCGCACGAACCGTAACGGTGTTGCGCGTGTAGCCTATCCCGCGATTGGTCAGCCCATCGGACCCTGCTGCGCGGGTTGAACCAACGACTTTTGTTGTCCCACCACACCTGCTGATGCCCGCCGACCCCGATCACGCTACGAACGATTCGTCCGCCGAACAGCGCCTACAGCCCGTAGATCCGGAAACCCGGATGGCCCGGCTGTTCGACGTCGCCGAACGTGCCGATGCGTTCGCACGAAAGTCACGCGCTGAGAACACGAAACGCGCCTATCGAGCCGACTGGACGCTTTTTCGCGGCTGGTGTCGCGATCACGACCTCGATCCGCTTCCAGCGGACGACCGTACCGTCATCCTATACCTGACGGACGTCGCCGACCGATACAAGTTGTCCACGCTCGAGCGCAAACTAACCGCCATCTCCCAGGCGCATAAGACGCAGGGTCTTGAAAGTCCCGCCCTCACATCGCAGGAGCCGCTTCGATCCGTCTGGGCCGGTGTCGCCCGATCGAAGACGCGAGCGCGTGATAAAGTTGCCCCGGCGCTTACGGATGACATCCGGCTGATGGTCGAGTCGCTACCCCGGTCGCCGGAGACGGACCGCCTAACCCTCGCGGCAAAGCGGGATCGGGCGCTTCTCCTGGTCGGTTTTGCCGGCGCACTCCGCCGAAGTGAACTTGTCGGGCTGCACGTGTCGGACGTCGGCTTCAACGCCGATGGACTACGACTCGTCGTGCGCCAGAGCAAATCTGATCAGGAAGGTCGCGGCCACGTCAAGGGCCTCCGGTACGGTTCGAAGCCCACCACGTGCCCGGTGCGAAGCCTGCGGAGTTGGCTGAATGCCGCCGGAATCGACGCGGGGCCGATTTTTCGGGGCGTCGACCGACACGGTAATGTCGCAGAATCTGCCCTGACCGGCCGTAGCGTCGCGCTAATCGTAAAACGTGCCGCCGGTCGGGCTGGCTTAGACGCCGACGCCTACAGCGGGCACTCGTTGCGAGCCGGATTCACGACGCAGGCTGCCCGTTCCGGTACCCCTGAACGCATCATTATGCGCCACACCGGACATAAATCGGAGAAAATGGTCCGCGAGTATATTCGCGAAGGACGACTCTTCAACGACAATCCGACCGAGGATCTCGGTTTGTGACGGCAAAGCATCACACGTATCACGCACTCTGTCCCGGTTTGCATTCTTCAGGGTCAGCGCCGCCGAAGCAAGACGTCCAGGTTGTGAACCAGTAGCATCAACGTGGCGTCATCAAGCTGGCGGCGTCGACGGGCCAGCCAGTCCTCAAGTTGCGACCTGTCGATGGAGGCGGCATCGGTCAGAGCTTCCTCCACGAAATGAAGCATGCAGGCTAGAAAGTAGTCTTCCTCCTCGACGTACCCACCGGTTTTCGAATCCGGTCGCACTAGCCAGTCGGAGCTGCCCGCATCCACGACATCGAACCCCGCGCCAGGTGCGTCAATGAGCAGGTCCCGACCGCAACGCGCGCCGTCGGACTGCACGGCTATAGCGTCGCAAACGGTGGGAGCACCGTCGATGCGGGCGGCATCACTTCTATCGGCACCCGACGGATCTGGCCCCCACCTCGCATCCACCGAGTAGGTCCGTGTCATGGTATCATGGTATACATTCATGACTCGTTTATCCATGTCATACATCTCTGTCGGTTCGAACTCAGTGAGTCCGTCGACATGGATCGGCAGATATGCAAGCCCACCGGACCGTAGCAGACCGTGAGCGATTCGCAAAGAGATGTATGTCGGAAGAATGTCAATGATTGCTTGTCCTACGATGACGTGATACGTCCCTGTATCCGGCTCCTCGCGATCATGTCTTGCGAAGGATGTGAGATCGTCTTCTACGAATCGAACGCGATGGTTTCGCCTGCTTGTCGAGACGAAGGCATCGTCCTCTGATGCCTCCATGTCGAGTGACGAAGCGATACGTTCTCTGGCGCGATCGAGATTATCCGCGTTCACGTCGAGGACGGTGTAGTTGACGGACTCGGCGTCGAGTTCGTTGAGAATCTTGATAGCCAGGTCCCCGACGCCTGCGCCAATCTCGAGCACTCGCAGCGGACGGCCTGGGTTCGCAAGCGCAATCTCGGCCGCTGCTTCGAGAAACGTTGTCCATACCTTCGGGTGGCGTGCTCGTTCGTCGACGCTTCGTTTGGCTTCGAGGTATCGCGGATACGAAAAGGTCACGGAGCGCTGCGATGCAAGTCGAGGAATGTGAGTGGATATCCGTGCTCGTCCGTTTGCCCGACGGCCTACGGTTCGGTTGTGTACGACGCCCACGCGTCATCGTCTTCCCAGATGCGGAGCGTCACGCGGTCGATCGTGCCACCGTCGATGTGATCCAGAACGTTCTGGCAGCAGAAGCGGGCGAAATGCTCAACACTCGGATTTCTACCTTCGAATTCTTTAAGGTCGTTCAGTGTCGCATCTCGATAGCGATTTTCAATGTTATCAAGACTGCGCTTTACATCATCAATATCGACGAGATACCCGTACTTGTTTAGCTTTTCCCCCTGAAGTTCGACCTCGATCGTGAAGTGGTGTGAGTGCCATTCGTTTTCGGGTCCGGCATCGGGGACAGTCAAATAATGCTGTGCCATAAAGTCACGTCGAACCATCAGCTCATACATATCAGATATAGGGACTTATGACGATGTCGAATGGGAATATGAATGCAGAATCTGCACCGCCTCGTCGCTGCCATCGGCAAGGGCCCTGTATGTTTGCCGAGCCGCGCGAAACGGCCGGGTTTCTACCCCAAGGGCGTCAGGCTGAAGATCGCCGAGAAGGTTTAGGACGACCGATGTCCGGCGCGCTTTCGTCCAACGAGGCCGGTGCTCCGGACCGATCGTGCTGACCTGGCTGGAACGAATTGTCGCGTGGGACCGGTGAAATCGGCGTCCAAGTTCCACAGGCGCCGTTTTGGTCCCGTACCAGGAGCCGATAACGATGCGTCCGCCGTAACCGCAGAGCGCGAGGGCAGCATTGAGCGTGTCCGGGTGGCCGCTGACTTCGTACGCGAGGTCCACGCCTCCCCGTAGATCCTTCGTGGGATCGTCCCGATCAGACACGGCAGCGGCTGTCTCTACGCGTTCGACGTCGTCCGGGGCGGCAACCACGGCCTGTGCCGCTTCCGAGCGGTTGACCAGCGCCCTGGCGGTATCGCGGCGTGTGGGGTCCGGGTCAATTCCTATGACGCGCTCGAGGGGGTGCGTGAGCAAGAGGCGAAACGTGAGAAGGCCGACGACGCCGAGTCCGAAGACGGCAACCCGCTCGCCGACGATCGGTGCACCGTCCATCACGAGGCCGGTAGCCGTTTCCATGTTCGGGTAGAGCACGGCGGCCTCCAGCGTCAGGCTGTCCGCTATTTCGATGAGATCCTGCGGCGCTGCATTGAAATGGGTGGCGTGCGGATGAAACGCGAAGACGCGGCGTCCGAGCCATGTCGCGGATACATCGGCGCCCGTAGCGATGACCGTACCGGCGCAGGCATAGCCATACGGCATTGGATACGGGTTGTCGTCCTCCCCGCCCGGTTGGAGCTGGTCGATTGACGCATCTGCAGCGAGCTCGTGCGGGAGATGGCCCGTGTAAACCAGGCGCTCCGTACCAGCGCTGATCGCGGATACCCTCGTCGCAACTTGCACCTGCCCCGCAGACGGCGGGCTGAGCGGTTCGGTATGGATATGAACGGACTGGTCGCCGCCGAACAGGAGAATGTCTCGGGAGGAAACGGCAGGCATCGACACGCAGGAACGGGTTGGGAGCGACGCGCAGCATCAGGACGGGTTCGGCCAGACCGGGCGACCTTCAAGCACGAGGTCTGTGCCGACCCATCGATACTGGATGTTCTCGATGCGCGGGAACTCCGTGGGTGTGTCCGACGGCTGTCCGTCGCCGGATGCCGTCTCGGGCGACGGCGTCGCGAGCCCGCTAAGAGCGTGAACGCCGCCGACGAGCATGGGGGCGATCGTGATGATCAGGTGGTCGACAAGACGCCGCCGTAGGAAGCTGGTAATGACCTCACCTCCGCCTTCGACCATGAGGCTGTGCAGCTCGTGTTCGTCGAGCGCCCTGAGCAGAGCGTCGAGGCAAATCCCGCCGGTCTCCTCACAGTCCAGGCGCAGAACCGTTGCTCCGGCTTTTTCGAGCGCCGCCTGACTCGCAGCGTCCGCGTCCGGGCTCGTTGCGATGATCGGTGCCGGTCCCGATTCCGTAAGGAGCCGGGCATCGGGTGGGCATCGAAGCGTCGTATCCAGTACGACGGGTCGCGGATGTTCGCCGTCCGCGTGACGGACCGTCAGCTGCGGGTCGTCGGCGAGCACCGTGTTGATCCCAACGAGAATCGCGTCATGCGCGGCTCGTAGCGCATGGGTCAGTTCCATGGTCTCGGGTCCGCTGATCTGCAGCGGTTCGCGCCCCGTCGCGGAGATTGACCCGTCCAGGCTCTGTGCGTAGGTCAGCGTGACGAACGGGCGACCGGTCTTCTCCATGTGCTCGCGCGCCCGGACTTCAAGGGCCTGCACGTCGCCAGCGTGGGGATTCGCGCGCGAGCCGTTCTTCAACGAACCGATCTCCAGGAGATGACGCATCCGGTCCGCCTTGGTCTGCAGATATTCGGAGTTGTGTCGATTCAGGTGTGGGTGAAGCGGTACGCGTTCCGTGACGGATAGACCCAGTTGCTCCAGGCTTTCGATTTTCTCCGGGTTATTCGTCAGAAGGCGAATGGACCGGACGCCGAGATCGGCGAGCATGTGCGCGGCGATACTGTAATCGCGTTCGTCGGCGCCGTGTCCGAGCATCAGGTTGGCCTCCACGGTGTCGTAGCCCTTGTCCTGAAGGTCGTATGCGCGGAGTTTGTTCAGGAGGCCGATGCCTCGACCTTCCTGCCGAAGATAGAGCAGGACGCCGCAGCCTTCCTCGGCGATGTGGCGAAGAGACGACTCCAGTTGCTCTCCGCAGTCACACCGCAGCGATCCGATGACGTCGCCTGTAAAGCATTCCGAGTGCACGCGCACGAGCACCTCCTCCTCTCCCTGGATGTCCCCATGGATTAGGGCGAGGTGGTCCTTGTCGTCCTGGCTATTCTCGTACAACGACAGCGTGAACTCGCCGTGAACCGTCGGGATGCGTGTTGAGGTGAGTCGGTCAACAGAAAGAGGCTCCATCGCCAGGGGTACGGATCAAAAAGGTGGGTACGACACGGGGCGCGTTGCGCCGGGTACAACGCGCTCCTCGGAACGGGTGGTCGGCGCACGCAACCCAGCACACGGTAGGGTGCGGAGCATGCGCGTACAAATGCCAACCGTCGGTTCGGGAGGCAATGTGTCAGCGGTGTCCAGGTTTCTCTGCAGCCGGACTATTTACATCGCCGGGGCGATGCTCGTAGCGGCAACGGCAGGCTGGCTAAAGGGCCGCTATGCGCGGTCGGCAGCCGCAGCGAACTTTCGCAGGAGGCGTAATGTACACAAGCCATTGTGAAACGTTGCGGCGATAACGCCATTGTCGCGCTTGTGACGCGGCGATTCATCCGGTATGTTAGGGATTGACCCCGGCATGATGGCGCTCTCGACCGCATCATTGCTCTTTGATCGCCACTGAAACTTAACGCAGAGTCTCGACGAGTGTCTGATACATTGGATTCTTCTTTCCGCCCCCTGGTTATCGGTGCACAGTATCCAGCTCTGGAGCGCGGTCTCACGGCCGACATCTTATCAGCTCAGGGATTCCGTGCGACGCCGCTGACGGTCTGCACCTCTCACGTTGTCGCCGGTCATGGGATGGTCACCGATGTTCTGGAGGTGCCGTCGGATACCGTCCGGGCGCAACTGGAGCACGTGTTCGAAACCGCGTCGCCGACCGCTGCGAAGATCGGCGTCGTCGGAAGTCCGGCGTCCGCAGAGGCTATTTTTGAGATGCTGGAGACGTACCTGGACGGGCCGGTGGTGCTCGATCTTACGCTGAGCGGTCCGAGCGGTGAGGACATCGTCGAGCCGGAAACGCTGGAAATCATCAGTGAGCGTATGGGAGCGGCGCATCTCGTCAGCGCGAGCCTGACCGACGCGACGCTTCTCGCCGGAATGGAGATTCCGAGCCTCGACGACGCGCAGGTAGCCGCTCAGCGAATCGGACAGCGCGGTGCATCGCACGTCTTGCTTCGGTGTGGTCGCCTGGCAACGCACCACTTCGACACGGAAACCGAAGCCCCGAATTACGCCGTTGACCTGTTCTACGACGGAGACGAACTCGCCGTCTTTGAAGCGCCGTTCGTCGACGGTGTCGGTCACCTTTCCGGCCGCTCCAGCGGTCTAATGATGTCGATCCTACAGAGCCTATGGAGCGGTCGGTCTCTGGTTGACGCGCTCAGAGCGTCGAAGGCCGTCGTGACGGAGGCCCTTCGTGAGGCATCGCAGTCCGAACAGGCGTCCGCGGCCAGTGCGTACTTCGGCGCGCTGCATCATCGCATGCTTTCGGACGTTGCAGAGTAATGGCGCGAACAATCGCGTCCGGTATTCGGACGGGGACGACTCCAACGGCTCGGGACGGGCACCGTGCAGTCGCCGGTGCCTGCATCCACTCATTGTCTGACACTCCATCATGACTCAGGACCCACGGGACGATTCAAAAACGACGATCTACGATGTCGCCGAGCATGCCGGGGTGGCGATTTCGACGGTGTCGCGCGTCCTGAACAATTCGCGGGACGTCTCAGACTCCACCCGAGAGACGGTCCTGAAGGCCATTCAGAAGCTCCAGTTTCGTCCCAACCGTACGGCGAAGTCGCTCGCGCAACGAGCGACCCGTACAGTGGCTGTGGCGGTTCCGACGTTCACCACGCCATTTCATAATGAGCTACTGAAAGGTGTTCGCAGCGAGCTGGACGGGAATGATCTGGATCTCCTCCTCTGCGACCTGTCCTGGGAAGCTCCGAAGGCGACGCTGAAAAAGTTTCTCGCGCGCGGGGCCATGGACGGCCTGCTGGTTGCGGGCCTGCCCGTGGATGAAGAGATCGCGGGGGAGCTGAGCACCCTCGGCGCACCGGTCGTACTCGTGGGTACTCAGTGGGACGACATGGATTCGTTCTACTGGGACGAGGAGCCCGGCGCCGAGATGGCGGTCCGCCACCTGATCGAGCAAGGGCACACGGATATCGCCATGATTACCACGCCGCACGACGGTAACCGGCTGCGAAACGCCCGCGTCAAAGGGTACCGGGCCGCCCTCGAAGCGGCAGGTCTCCCCTTCGATCCCGATCGGATCGCGCAGGGGGAAACCGCCAAGCATGATGGCTTCAGTGAAGAGTCGGGATACGAAGGCATGCAGGTGATTCTCGACGCTCATCCCGATGTCACGGCCGTTTTCGCCAGCAGTGACGTTCAGGCGATCGGTGCATGGCAGGCCATTCGCCACGCGGGCAAGAGCGTGCCGGATGATATCGCACTGATCGGCTACGACGATATAAAGATCAGCCGCTTCATCGGCCTGTCCAGCGTGGCGCAGAACATGCACGACGTGGGCGAAGAGGCGACAAACGTGCTGCTACAGCGGCTCCGTCGCGCCAACGCCGGCCGGACGATGTCGAAACTGATCCGGCCCACCCTTCGGGTGCGCAAATCGACCGGTGGCGAAGACGTCCCCGTTCGAGACTGACGCTCCGCGCGCTACCGTCACACATTCACACACTACCTGTCCCGGACGTCCGGTTCCGACGGTCCCGGACGGTCGGTTCCGACTGTCCCGGACGGTCGATTTCGACGATTGCCCGGAAGCATCCTCTCGCGGGCGGAGGCGCTTGCATCTGATGGACGTAGGGCTGAAGTTTCCCGTAGTCGACTTGCATGCGGCACACCCATCCCCGTCCACCCATCGCCGGTCAACGGTCTCCTCGAACGTCCCCCTCATCCGCCTGTCTCATTTCCCCGTTTCCATGGACGCAGATCGCATCTACGCTTTTCTCGATCATACGCTCGACATCACCCACTTCGATGATCTGGGCGAGCGGTACCAGGGAAAAGTTCGGGATACGTATCGGCGGAACGGTGATCTCGTACTCATCACGACGGACCGAATCTCGTCGTTCGATCACATCCTTAAGCAGTCGATCCCCTTTAAGGGACAAATTCTAAACCGGACGGCGGCCTACTTTTTCGACGCCACCGCCGACATCGTCCCGAATCATGTCCGCGAGGTGCCGGATCCCAACGTAACGGTGGCGACCGCGTGCGAGGCCCTTCCGGTCGAGTTCGTGATGCGCGGCTACCTGGCCGGACAAGCGTGGCGGTTGTATGATGCCGGCGAGCGTTCTATCTCGGGCGTATCATTGCCCGACGGGCTTCGGCAGAATAGCCCCCTTCCCGATCCGATCCTGACACCGGCGACGAAGGCGGAGGAGGGCCACGATGAGAACATCAGTCGGAGCGAGGTCATCGAGCGCGGTATTATCGAAGGCGCCACGTTCGATCAGTGCGCGGCGTATGCTCGCGCCCTCTACGAACGCGGCGCGGAGATGGCGGCGGAGCGCGATCTGATCCTTGTCGATACCAAGTACGAGTTCGGGCGGACTCCGGACGGGTCCATCGTCCTCATCGACGAGGTGCACACGCCGGATTGCTCGCGCTATTTCTACGCCGACGGGTACGAGGAGCGTCTGGCGGCCGACGAGCCGCAACGACAGCTCTCCAAGGAGTTCGTTCGCGACTGGCTACGCGACCACGGATTCACGGGCCAGCCCGATCAGACGATGCCTGATCTACCGGATGCACTTCGCGTCCGCGTAACGGAGCGGTACATCGAGCTCTACGAACAGCTTACGGGCACCGCGTTCGACGCCGACGAACATCCAGATCCGCAGCAGCGCATCCGCGAGGCACTTGGTCTCGCCTGATCGATTGGTCTCGCCTGCCTCGAACGAGCACCGGCATCCTCCCTCCTCGACGCCGCTTTCAAAACGGTATGACCATCTCCACCGCAGATCTTTACGACGACAACCGCGACGTTCAGGTCGCCGCGCCGGGTCTCAGGCATTTTGGCGGCCGCAGGTCTTTCGGCGGCGAAGTATCAACGGTTCACGTGCACGAGGATAATGTCCTGATGCGCGAGCGACTCGCCACCCCGGGTGACGGCCGCGTCCTCGTTGTAGACGGCGGCGGGTCGACGTGGTGTGCGCTTCTGGGAGATCGTATGGCTCAGCGGGCGATCGATCACGGGTGGGCCGGCGTCATTCTCAACGCTTGCGTCCGCGACTCGCGCGAGTTGCGCGACATGGATATCGGCGTAATGGCACGGGGCACGTCGCCACGGAAAAGCCGGAAGAACGGTGTGGGTGCCGTCGACGTCCCGGTCACGGTGGTCGGCTGCCTCATCGAGCCCGGACACTACCTGTACGCCGACGACGACGGAATCATTGTCGCCGACCATGACCTGCTGACGTAAGTTCCGGTTCCTGACGCGCCGGCTACCGTTCGGGCGTCTTGCCTATCACCGAACCGAGAGGTGGCTTCCTCCTCGCCGATGCTACCCGGTCAGGTCGTAGGCATCGGGCCGACGGTCCGCAAACGTGTCGTTATACGCGTTGATGGCGCGGTCGCGAGCAGCGAGTGGAGAGATCCGCGTAGTGAACACCTCATCGCCCTCTCTATCCCCACGATATAGCACGTCGCCCGTCGGCGCGCAGACAGAGCTCTGCCCGATGAAGTCGAGCGTTTCGGTGCCGTTCGATTCGCTGCCGTATCGGTTCGCGGTGATCGTGAAGACATGATTCTCCCGTGCTCGAATGGGCATCGAGTTCGGGCAGTGCGGTAGAACGAGGTTCGACGGATGCGCGATAACATCCGCCCCATGCAGCGCCAGGGTGCGCGCCGATTCCGGAAAGTACCAGTCGAAGCATATCATTACGCCCAGCCGGTACGAGGTGCCCGACGCCGTGTTGATGTCGTGAACCGGAAACCCCCGGTTGCCCGGCTCGAACCACCGCTTCTCCTCGTTGAACAGGTGAACTTTTCGGTACGTGTCGACGTGACCCGCCGGCCCGACCGTAGCCGCGCTGTTGAAGATGGCATCGCCGTCACGCTCGGGAAGTCCGGCGACCAGCGTGGCGTCGAGGCGTTCGGCCCATCCGTGCATCCACTCCGTCGTCGGTCCGGGGGTTTCTTCGGCCACCGATGCGACGTCTTCCGCCGACCGAAAAAAGTATCCCGACGTCAGCAACTCGGGCAGGACGATCAGGTCGGCGTGGATTCCGTCAAGCAGATCGTCCACCGCGTCGCGGTTAGCGTCGGGCTGCAGGTATTTCGGGGCACACTGGACGCAGGCGATTGAGAGCATTCCGTCGGTATCGGGACGGTGCGTCGCATCAGAAGACTCCACGAGGAAAAATATCTATTTAGAAATCAGTAGAGGTGAGTCCATAGATCGGCACCTTCCCACCCGCGTGTATCTGACGAGAGGGCCCGGAAGGAAGGGGTGAACGATAAAGTCCAACCCCGCGCGACCTCGAAGGCGACTCGCCCGGTCTCGCCGGGAATACCGTGAATAAGCGACGCCCGAGCGAGGCGCGCAACCGCAGGCCCTCCAGCCATCCACGGACTACGTATGCCCCACTCGAGCGTCGAACCGGTCGGACGGGACGTGTCGTGAGCAACGAACGTGTCCCGGCCGGTTGTACATTTTACGGTTTCTTAAACGACGAATTCAAGGTTGACGTCTGGAAATCCGGGTTTTCTACCCTGGCGGAAGGCCAAAGGCTCCTACAGGGCGTCGAGCGTCTCCTTGATGGCGTCGAAGTCGGGTTGCACGCCGGCGTTTTCCGTGATCTCGGCGTATCGAATGATGCCGTCGCCGTCGATCACAAAGGCGGAACGCATTGAAATGCGGTCGAGCTTCATCGGTGTGAAGTCATTTTCGTACTTTACACCGAAGGTCTCTGAGACATCTGCATCGTGATCGCTTAACAGCGAAAACTGCAGATCGTTCACTTTCCGAAACTCGTCGAGGACGAACGGCGAATCGGTGGAAATACCGACGATGGCGGTTTCCGGTGCCCCGAACGCGTCGCGGTCGGTGTTCACGGCATTCAGTTCCGTAGTGCACACGCTGGTGAAGGCACCCGGGAAAAACAGGAGGACCACCGGTTGTCCACGTTTCTCGGACAGTGTCCACGGCTCCATGTCGTGGGTGAACAGCGTGAAGTCGGGGGCTTCGTCACCCTCGGCTACGCGGGGGACGTGTTGCGTCGTTTCAGGCATGCGTGAGGACGTTTAGAGAAATAGAAATCGGGCATTATCGTACGCGACGGCGGCGATAATACATTGTGGAGTACGGTCGCTCATCATGCCGCCGCTTCTCGCGTTGCGTTACGGACCGCTTGTATCAGTCTCGTCTCGTTAGGATGCACACGTCGCGGATTCGTTGCATGCGGTTGATTCGCGAGGACGAACCTGGAACAGGCGGGCGGGATCGGTGCGAGAAAAGGCCGGCTGAGCGTGGCAGCGCCATATCGATTCGTGGCCGCGATGAACGGGGGTATGCGTTCTCCCGATGACCTGCGGTGGTCTAGCTGCGGGGCCGCGGCGGCTACTGAAACCGAATCGCGCGGACCGGTTCGATGCGTGCGGCTACACGTGCCGGGATGTATGCGGCGAGACTACACAGGGCCAACGTCACGGCCGCGACGAGCAGAAAGTCCAGCGCGTTCAGTTCCACCGGTGCCGACGTCATGTAATAAGCATCGGCCGGCAGGGGGATGAGTTCGTAGCGTTTCTGGATGAGGCCGAGGGCCAGCGCGAGGCCTTCCCCGATGACCGTTCCGACCGTTCCAATGAGCAAGCCCAGCAGTAAGAACAACCGTTTTAACGTCGACCCTGAGGCTCCCAGGCTTTGCAGTACGCCGATCTCGCGCGTCTTCTCCAGAATCAGCATGAGCAGCGCGCCGATGATGTTGAAGGCAGATACCAGAACGATGACGCCGATCACCAGGGGAATGATGCCTTCCTGGAGGTTGACCCAGGCAAACAGTCCGGCAAATTGTTGTTCGATGGTCTGCGTGCGGACGGGCCATCCAAAGCGCTCCTGGATGCTACGGGCCGTGCTGTCTGCGTAAGCGACGTCGGAGAGCGTGACATCGAAGCGCGACACCTGGGATTCGGGGTATTCCGCCAGGTCCCGGGCAGTGGTGAGATTCGTGAAGACGTAGGTATCGTCGACGTCGAGCAGCGACGTTTCGTAGATGCCGCGGACGACGAGTGATTTGACCCTGGGGCGTTCGACCTGGAGGCCCTGTCCACCCTGCTGCAGTGCAAACGCGGCAACGCGCTGTCCGACCTTCAGCTTTAACCGCTTCGCCAGAGTCTGACCGACGACCACCCCCGGCTCAGCCGCCGATCCGAGGTCAAACCGGCCGTCGATGATGCGGCCCTCCATATAGGACGGCGGCGTCCGCGTCCCGACTAGAGCGACGCCGTCGATCGAGCGTTCCGACTGTCGGAGGAGGACGAACGTCTGAACCACCGGTGAGACGGTCGCGACGGAGTCCAGTCCGGCGATGCCTGCTTCCAGCGCCTGCGCGTTATCCAGCGGGCTATCCTGGACGTGGCTGCTCACCTGGATGTGGGAGCCGAACCCGATCAGTTTGTTCTCGATTTCCTGACTGAAGCCACGGACAATCGCGAGGGAAAGGAGCAGCGCCGCGACGCCGACGGCCACGCCACCGATGGCGACGTAGGTGATGAACCGGAGGAAACTGCGGCCTTCAGCTCGACCCTCCGCGCCTTTCAGATAGCGGAGCGCCATCAGGGTTTCGAAGCGAGCAGACACAGACGGAGGGCGGGGCATGAGGAAGGGAATCGTCGCCGGCGATGCGCGAACCCGCGGCCTGCCGAGAGGTTCGCCTGCTGACTCCGGCATACGCAGGACCGGGGTGGACCGAAGGGGTTTGGTGCCCTTCTCTCCTTGCGGAAATCGTCGAACAAGCGAATGCAGTACGTGTATTTGGAAGCGGTCCCGGTCGATGCCGGAAGCAGCTTCTCACCCGCTCTCACTCACAGTTTTTCCCGCGATGAATAACGCCTACACGACGACGCCACCTCCGTCCAACGAGCCGACCCTCGAGTACGCGCCGGGTTCGCCGGAGCGTCGGTCCATTCAGCAGACGCTGAAGGACCTTCGGCAAAAGGAGATCGAGATCCCGGCCTATATCGACGGTCAGGCGGTCAAGACCGGTACGACGACGCGTGTAGCGCCCCCCCACGATCACCAGCACACACTCGGATACGTGCATCAGTCCGGTCAGGCTGAAGTGGAGCAGGCCATTGACGCGGCGATGCAGGCGAAGAAGGACTGGGCGGCGATGGATTTCTCGGATCGTGCCGCTATCTTCCTCCGGATGGCCGACTTGATCGCGGATCGGTACCGCGACACGTTGAATGCCGCCACGATGCTCGGGCAGGGCAAGAACGTATTTCAGGCGGAAATTGACGCGGCGTGCGAGCTGATCGACTTCCTGCGGTTCAATGTCCACTATGCGGAGCAGATCTACCGTGACCAGCCGAACAACGCGCGGGGCATGTGGAATCAGATGCAGTATCGCCCCCTCGAAGGGTTCGTCCTGGCCGTTACGCCGTTCAACTTTACCGCCATCCAGGGCAATCTCCCGACGGCGCCGGCCATCCTCGGAAACACAGTAGTCTGGAAACCGGCGACGCGCTCCATTTACTCCGCGTACTTCTTGAACGAGATCTTCGAGGAGGCGGGTCTGCCGCCCGGGGTCATCAATATGCTCCCCGCCGACGACGGAGCGAAGGTCGGCACGCCGGCGCTCGCGTCCGAGCACTTCGCCGGTCTACACTTCACGGGATCGATGCAAACGTTCGACCACCTCTGGCAGTCGATCGGGCAGAACCTCAAGACGTACAACACCTACCCTACGATTGTCGGCGAGACCGGCGGGAAGGACTTCATCGTGGCGCACGAAACCGCCAATCCGACCCAGGTAGCCACCGCTATCGTACGTGGAAGCTTTGAGTACCAGGGTCAGAAGTGCTCCGCGGCATCCCGGCTTTATCTACCGGAGTCTCTCTGGCCGGAAATCCGGGAGTCGATGGGTGAACAGCTTGACGAAATTAGGGTCGGCCCGCCGGAAGACTTCACCAACTTCGTGAATGCCGTCATCGACGAGCGCGCGTTCGACAATATTACCGGTTACATTGAGGACGCCCGCGACGACGACAGCGCGGAGATTATTTACGGCGGGACGTATGACAAGGCTGTCGGGTACTTCATTGATCCGACGGTGATTCAGGTTACCGACCCGAAGCAGCGCACGATGCAGGAGGAGATCTTCGGCCCCGTCACCACTGTCTACGTGTATCCGGACGACGAATTCGACGACGTGCTCGACCTCGTCGATGAGACCTCCCCGTATGCGCTCACGGGGTCCATCTTTGCCCGCGACCGTGACGTAGTGACCGAAGCCATGGATCGTCTGGAGCACGCGGCCGGAAACTTTTACATCAACGACAAACCGACCGGGTCGATCGTGGGGCAGCAACCGTTTGGTGGCGCGCGGAAGTCCGGGACGAATGACAAAGCCGGTTCGCCGCTGAATCTGCTTCGCTGGGTTTCGCCGCGTTCGGTGAAAGAAACGTTCGACGCGCCGGAGCACTTCGGTTACGCATTCCACCAGCAAGACGATGACGACGCCGTACTGATCGAGCAGGCCGCGGGCGGTGACGGATCCGTCACCTCGTAGTCATGCGTGCCAGCGCACTGCGCCGCCGGGACGGAGACGGCGCCCGTGTACAGCACGCCTGCAGCCGATGAGGCCGCGGGCGTGCTTTTTCGGTAGTATCCGACACGTTCCGCGACGCTCCCCGTAGAGAGTCACTCAGTGCTTCCATAACCAGCCTCTCCTCATGCCTCCCTCCTCCGGTCCTTCTTCGCCGTCCGACCGTCCCGATACGCCGTCGAATCCGGGGCGGGCTTCGACGGACAGCCTGCTTGCCGAGCGGGTGTCCGACGCGCTCGTAGACGAGACGATTCAGCGCGAAGTGAATGCGCTGGTGCGCCTTCTCGACGATCCAGACGAGGACGTACAGGAGCAGGTGCAGAATCGGCTGAAGGACCTCGGGCGAGAGGCGATGCCCGCCCTGCGTCGCGCTTACGATGCGAGTCAGGGAGAGCAGCGGCACCAGATCGACGAGGTGGTGCGGCGGTTGCACTGGAACGACATCCAGACGGCGTGGCACGCTATCCTCGGTGCCGACGAGCCCAACCTCGAGCGGGGCGCGTTCATCCTGGCACTTCATCGTTTTCCCGGCCTCGATGTGGAAGCGTATCAGGAGATTTTGGACGAATGGGCCGACCGGGTGCAAGAACGTGTGATGCAGAGCGTCGGCGTAGATCGGGCCCGTGTGCTAATGGAGTTTCTCGCGGACGACATCGGCCTGACCGGTAATCGCGATGACTATGACGACCCCAACAACAGCTATCTGAACCGCGTCATCGACCGCCGCCTCGGCATCCCGATCAGCCTTGCCGTGATCGCAATATCGGTGGCTGACCGCCTCGCCATCCCGCTATACGGTGTTGGCATGCCTGCGCATTTCCTCGTAAAGTATAGTGACGCACGCGGCGAGGTATATTTCGACGTCTTCAACGACGGTCAACCGGTGTCCCGGGAGGAATGCGTCCGCTTTTTGCTGCGGGCCGGCATTCAACCGAAACCGGCATATTTTGAGGCTGCACCGCCGACGGAGATCCTGCTTCGAATGGTGCGCAACCTTCGCCATACCGCTCGCACGTCCGGTAATGAGCAGGTGTACGAGGAACTGTCGGCGCTCATCGAGCCGTACGACGACTCCAAGAGCACCGACGCGGAATAAACCCCGCGACGAGCACCGCAGACCGGCTGCCCTGTGCTCATCTCCCATTCTCGCTGCCTCGACTTCCCGCTGCCGTGTCTGAGTTTCGAAGCGTTCACCATCCGGGCGATGCATCGGCGGTTCGCGTGTATGCCGGTGCGCTGGTGACGCCCCTCGGAACGTGCATGCTTCCGTTCATGATCATGGCAACCGTACAGGTGCTTCAGGGCATCGACCCGCTACCGCATGTAGCGATCGGGGCGCCGATTGCGTTCATGATCGCCATCGGGTGGACCCGGTTTCGGCTCTCCTCTCGCATTGCCGAATTGCACGCCTATCCCGGCATGGCTGCGCTTCGCACCATCGATGATGTCGCCCGCGACGGGTCGTTGAACTGGCAGCCCGTGTTCGACGTTCGTGAGGCGCCGGGCAAGATCCACCTGACGCTCGGCCATGAAACCCACACCCTGCTCGATCAGGAATGGCCGGATCAGGAAACCCTGCTGGAGGCGCTTCGATCGGCGCGGTATGACCGCACCGACCAGCCACCACCCTCGCGATCCTCCCATACCTCCTCCCTCTCCCGATGACGCCGACCCCGTCCGACACGCCGGTGAACCACGAAGCGGATCAGGCGACCGAACCGACGGACGCCGCCAAGACTTCCGTTTCCGGCGACTACTGGGATTACTGCCCCAACTGCGGCTCACGCCTGTTCAATCAGGGCTGCAAGTATCGGTGCTCGAAGTGCCACTACTTCATGAGCTGCAGCGACTTCGATCAGTAGCGGCGCGTCCGCGGTGCAGCCCATCCCGACGCACTGCATCGCGGTATCCCTCCGCGCGTGATCCCTCCGAGCGAGGTGCTAGGCATGCACCGTCGGTCGGATTTGATCGGGATGAATGTCGCTCTATCGTCCGTTTTCTCAGGAAGACATCGCGTTTCATGTCGCTTCTATCTCTGGACCGTGAATCCAAGACGCCTGTCAGCACGCAGTTGATCGAGCAGCTGCGTTATCTGATCGCGAGCGGTCATTACAAGGTGAACGACACGCTGCCCTCTACGCGGAAGCTCGGCGATCGGCTCGGTGTTTCCTTTCATACCGTTCGAAAAGCGTATCAGGCCCTCGAGGAAGAGGGCCTTCTGAATGCCCAGGTAGGAAGCGGATACACCGTTCAGGAGCGCACGCCGCTTGACAAGAGCGAACGGATGGAACAGGGCGCGCAGATCGTCAACGAATCCCTCCAGCGGCTGATCGGGCTCGGACTGAACGATGCGGAGATCGAGTATCTGTTTCAGGAACAGACGAACCTGCTCGACCACGCGAGCATGAACCGGAAGCTGATCCTCGTCGGTCCCTACGCCGAGATCAACGACATGGCGGCCGAGCAGATCAGCGGGGTCCTGCAACGCACCGTGCGAAGCGTGCCGATTGCATCTCTCGACCGGCATGAGGACGCGGACTACGTGTTCACGACATTTGAGCATCTGGACCGCGTGATGCGATCGGTGCCACGTGCAGACACGATCGGCTACGTCACGCATCTGCCGGCCACGGTGTTAGAGAAAGTGGCGCGCCTGCGGGAGCACGACACGCTGGGACTCGTCACGCGCTACCGGGAGACGATTCCTCCCCTCTCCAACATGGTGCGCCAGCACTCCGCGTTTGGTGGACAGGTGATTGCCGCGTCGATCGAGGAGGGTACGGAGCACCTTGACAGCTTCATCGATCAGACAGATCTTCTTCTCTACACGGCACCGAGCCGCCGGCGCCTGCTCCCACTCCTCGGAGACGAACCGCCCCGAAGTCGCCTGGAGATCCTGGTCAGTCAGGATTCGCTGGACGCCATCGCGGAGGCGGTGCCGGCGTGAGGTGGCTGCCTGGATCGAGTGAGAAACCGTCGGAACAGGCATCCTCCGCAGTCGAAGCTGTGCAGGGCGCCTCAGGAGGTCGCCCCTCACGAGGTTGATGCGTCGTCCTGTGTTTTTGCATCCGCCGGTTCGGCCCCGTCACCCGTCTTCTTCGTCGGCTCTGTCGATGCGTTCGATGCACCGTCGCCCGACGCGTCTGCACCGGTTTCAGCCCCGCCCGTGTCAGCGGAGCCCTCCGCAGACGAAGCGCCGTCCTTCTGCCGGTTGTCCTCCGGACCGCCGGGCCGAGGGCGTGTGGCGCGGTGGTGTGGGGAGGCCTCGGCCAGATCGGGCCGCGGCGCGCGCGTCTCCCGAACGCCCGGAATCCCACGAAGACGCTCGGCGCTTACGCTCTGTTCTGGCGTGCCGACGACGTCATCTTCCCAGAGGATCGAGACGGAGCGATACGTGTCGAGGTCGATCTCCGTCGGGGCGCTGACCACCGGGCGATCCTCGTCCTCCATTTGTTCGTCCTGGTCCGGGTACTTCACGCGGACGTGGTAGATGCCCAGGAGCATCTGCAAGAACGTATCCTTGATCTGGCGCAGGTCTCGGAAGGTGAGCCCGGTGTCATCGAGCTGGCCGTCCTCAATTCGCTCTTTGAAGATGAGATCGATGAGCGACTTTAGGCGGTTGTGTGTCGGGTCGTCCAGGCTCCGGCTGGCCGCTTCGACCGAGTCCGAAAGCATCAGGATGCCGGTCTCCTTGGAATTGGGGCGCGGTCCCGGGTAGCGAAACTCCGACTCCAGCACGGGAGAGTCGTCCGGGGCCGTTTGTTCAACGGCTTTTCGGTAGAAGTACTCGATGCGAGCTGTCCCGTGGTGCGTCGGGATGAAGTTGACGACGCGTTCGGGCAGGTTCGCTTTCTTGGCCAGGTCCAGGCCTTCCTTAACATGGCTGGCGATGATGAGCGCGCTCATCCGCGGCTTTAGCTTGTCGTGGGGGTTGGCGCCCGCCCGCTGGTTTTCGACAAAGTACTCGGGCTTCTTCATCTTCCCGATGTCGTGATAGAGGGCGCCGACGCGGGTCAGGAGCGCGTTGGCCCCGATCCGGTCCGCGGCCGCCTCTGCCAGGTTGGCGACCTGAAGGGAGTGGTTGAACGAGCCGGGTGCCTTGAGGCTGAGGTCTTTGAGCAGCGGCCGGTTGGTGTCTGACAGTTCCAGCAGGGTCAGATCCGTCGTCACGTCGAACGTGCGCTCCAGAATCCAGAGCACCAGATACGCTGTGATCGTAAACGAAGCCCCAACGGCCGCGAAGCTGAGCTCGCGTCCCAGGCGATCCGCCGGCGTTCCGAGGTATAGATAGGTCGCGACGATGACCAGTAGATAGCCGAAGAAGACAAGGCCCGCACTGAGCACGAACTGCCCGCGGTTCTTGATGTCGCGCACGCTGAACACACCCAGTGCTCCGGCAATGAACGAGGCGAACGTGAACTCAAGGTCCAGCCCGGTCATCTGCCCGCCGATCAGCGCCAGTACAAGCGTTGAGAACAGGCCGATCGTAGAGTTAAAGATGATCGTGAGCATGACTGCCGCCAGAGCGATCGGGACGGCATACAGGTGCGCCCAGGGGATGCGAACGGTCACCCCGAACAGCGCAATGATGGCGAGAAGCGTGATGGAGATGAGCAGCATATCTCGCTCGTCATCCCAGATCTCACGCCGGATCTGAAAGAGATAGTAGAAGAAAAAGAGGAAGGTCACGAGGGCGAAAATGGCCTCGCCGAGAAGTTGCCACCAGGGCAGCTGACCGGCGGTCCGTTCGTTTTTCTCCCGCTCCAGCGACGTCAGCTTGCGCTTGATCTCCTCGGTGATCCGCTCCCCCTTCTGAACAATCACCTCTCCTTCACGAACGCCGCCAACGTAGGCGGTCACCTCGCCGGACCGCCGGTCGCGCTCACGGATCGTTTCGGCCCGCATGTAGCGAAGCGAGGTCTGGAAGATGTCGCGGAAGAAGGCGTATGCCAGTCCTGCACGAGTCTCATCGTTCGGGTAGCGCTCGTCAAATTGTTTTCGGGCGTAGTCGTACGCTTCGTTTAGTCCGTAGACGTTGTCCTTTGAAACGGAACGCTGAACGCTTTCTTCCTCATTTCGGATGATGATGTTGTCCGTGTATACCGAGTCCCGCGACCGGTTCATGACGCCAATGCGCAGGAGCTGTGTACCGAGCCCGAAGGCGTCCTCTAAAAGCTGCAGGTCAAGGCGTTGCCCCGTGGCAGGCTCACGGGATGTCTGCGACAGTTCGGGAATCTGCCGCAGATACGAGTCGGTCAGCACGCGCCACTGACCTGGCGTGAGCGTGACGAGGGCGTTTCGACGGAGTTCAACGTACCGGGTTGAGTCCGACCTCGCCGCCGCTGATTGATTGCGGGATGCGTGGAAGCGATAGTCCGCGTACGCCTCGAGAATTCGGTCCAGTTGGCGCCGGAGCGTGTCTCGATTGGCGGCCATCTGGGCCTGCGCGCCTGGCAGCTCCTGGAAATACGGCGGGGTCTCCTGGCGGGCGGTCTGACGTTCGCGGGACACCCGATCTGCGTCCTTTCGAATCGGGAAATTGAAGGAGGCGACGAGTGTCGGTTGTCTCCAGGTGTCCCCGATGTCGACGGTGTACTCGTAGACCTCCCCGCGTGGGAAGGCCAGCACGGTGATCACGACCAGCGCCAGAAACATGCCTCCGCGTACGAGCCAATGACGTCGAGCCTGGCTCTCCTCGTCCGTACGGCCGCTTTCAAGATCCTGACCGACGGGACGCGCCTTGCGTTTCGTGAGGCCAACTGATTCTAAAATGCCCATGCAGTCGCAACCACATCGTGAAGAGATTCCGCTCGGGACGGAGGAGGACGGCGTGCCGGGGACACGCGTTCGACCATTCCGGTGTGGGCGGATCGAAGCTACGGCGTGCTAATGCCCGGACCGCTTGAAAGATTCAACGACAGCGGCGCGGGCGTGCCCCGACCGTCTCAGGTTTCCACCCTGTCGGGGATGGATTCGCCGCTGACAAGCGCACGCAGCGCATCGGCCCCCTCCACAATCGGAATCCCCCGATCGCGCGCATCGTCGAACTTCGAGCCGGGGTTATCGCCTTTCACCAGGTAATCTGTGTTGCCACTCACACTCGACGTTACCTTTCCACCAGCGCGCTCGATCATCTCACTCGCCTCCTTACGCGTGAGCCCATCGAGGCTCCCGGTGATGACGAGCGTATGATTCGTCAGCGGTAGGTCGGCTGCCGATGCCTCATCTGCCGGCGCTTCGTGTGCCTTGCGTGCTGTGTTGACGCCAACAGCCTGTAATTCCCGGACAAGGGTGCGGTTTCTATCGACGGCAAACCAGTCGACGATGCTCTCGGCGATAACCGGGCCGACGCCGTCGATGGCGACGAGGTCCTCGGCTTTCGCCTCTGCGAGGGCCTCAATCGAAGCGACATGCTTCACCAGCGTTTCCGCGACCGTTCGGCCGACGTGTCGGATTCCAAGGGCAAAGAGGAGACGACTCAGCGAACGGTCACGGGCCTCCTCAATCGCATCGACGAGGTTTTGCGCGCTCTTCTGAGCGAAGCCTTCGAGGGACGTCAGGTCGTCGACCGAAAGCCGAAACAGGTCGGCGAGCGTCTGAATCTTCCTCTCGTCGACCAGCATGTGTGCGACGCGCTCGCCGAGTCCTTCGACGTCCATTGCGTTTCGGGACACGAAGTGCTCAACGAGACGCCGAAACTGGGCGGGACACTCGGTATTCATGCAGTACCAGTCGGCCTCATCCTCAAGGCGGACGAGGTCGGTGCCGCATTCGGGGCATACCGTGGGAAACGTCCACGGGGTTTCTTCGCCCGTACGTGCATCCGGCACAGGGCGTACAACCTGCGGAATGACGTCGCCGGCACGCTTGACTACGACCGTATCGCCTTCCCGGATGTCGCGGTCGGCGATGTAGTCTTCGTTGTGGAGGGTAGCCTGCGACACGGTGACGCCTCCGATCTGAACGGGAGAAAGGGCCGCCTCCGGTTTGATGGCACCCGTCCGGCCGACGTTGACGATAATCTTCTCCAGCGTCGTCGTGGCCTCCCGGGCCGGAAACTTGAAGGCGACGGCCCATCGGGGAGCGTTGGAAATCGAGCCGAGCTCGTCCTGGTACGGAAGCGCGTCGATTTTGACCACAACGCCATCGATCTCGTAGTCGAGTGAGTCGCGTCGCTCAATCCAGCCTTCGCAAAATGAGACGACCGCCTCGATGTCGTCGAACCGCTGGGTATGGTCGTCCAGAGGCAAGCCATACTCCCCGAGCATCTCCAAAATCTCGTGATGCGACGTCGGCACGTCGCCCGTCGCAGGCCCGATCGAGTACGCGAAAAAACTGAGCGGCCGCTGCGCGGTGATGCTCGGATCCAACTGCCGCAACGTCCCGGCGGCAGCATTCCTGGGGTTGGCAAACGGCTCGTCGCCGGCCTCTCGGAGACGGCCGTTCAGCGCGTCGAACTCGCTTTTCCGCATGAACACTTCGCCCCGGACCTCCATACGCTCGGGCGGTGTGCGATCGCCCTCGATGGGTACGACCATGGGGATGCGGTGCACGGTCCGGATGTTGTGCGTGATATTCTCTCCCACGCGGCCGTTCCCTCGCGTGGCAGCCACGTCCAGGCGCCCATCCACGTAGGTCAGGGCAACGGCGAGACCGTCGATCTTGAGTTCTGCTACGACCTCGGGTTCGACGTCTCCGTGAGCCTCTCGAAGGCCGCGCCGGCACCGATCGTACCACTCGCGCAGCTCGCCGGCGTCAAATGCATTCGAGAGCGACAGCATCGGCTCGGGATGCTCGTGTTTCTCGAATGCATCGATGGGTTCACCCCCGATGCGCCGGGTCGGTGAGTCGTCGGACTGAAGTTCCGGGTGCGCTTTTTCCAGCGCCTTCAGTGCGCGATAGAGACGATCGTATTCTGCGTCGGTGATGAGCGGGTCGTCCTGCACGTAATACCGGTGATCGTGCTGTCGGACCAGCGATCGCAGGGCTGGAACGACGGACTTCGCTTCCTCCGGTGAGACGTCGGACGGGTCCGGCAATTCCGACAGCATCTCGTTCGTGCGCTCGAGGAGGTCCATGTAGATGATAGAAAGAAAAGGATGAGTCGACAATCGGGTCGTAGAGCGTGTCCGCGCGGGCATAGATGCACGAATGATTGGCACCCACCAACCATAGTCAACGTAGGCGCTACGCCTACGAAAGGTGTGACCACCCCGTGAGAAATCTCGCGCGCACGCCGTCCGTTTTCGGTGAACGCAGATGTCTCTCGGAGCGTAGCAGGCTACCCGGGCGCGAGAACCGCACGGCATCGCCGGGTCCGCGTTACTGCAAGCCCTGCGGACTGAGGCGGAAGGTGTCCGGGGGCGTGCTGTACTGTGCAGGCGAGCCGCGTACGGTGTCTGCAAACGTCTGCGCGGAGTCTCTCGTGATCACGAGCCGGCCCCGCACGTCCGTGGTCTCGGGGTACGGGTAGTTCTCAAGCAGCACGTCCACGTTTTCCAGCTGGTCCCACACGATGATGCGGTCTGTAAACGGGAAGACCGCGTACTCGCCTTCGTTAATCCAGTACGGGCGCCGGAGATCGTTATCCCGCTGAATGCGAATGCCCGAGACGTCTCGCTCGGCCTGCAGGATTAGGTAGATCGTATCCCCGATCGCGAGATTCGCAAGCGGGGGCCGTTGCGGTTCCGGTTCGGGGGCGGTCGCAGGCTGTGCCGTGGTGTCCGTCCTCGGCTCGGAGGCTGCCGATTCGTCCGCATCCGGCGAGCCGGCCATCATGAACCAGACCAGTCCGATGGCTAGAAGTGCTGCCACGGCTCCCCCACCGATCGTGATCGAGCGCCGGTTCTCGAGCAGAAAATCTATGCCGCTACCGGTCGTATCCTGTGCCGCCCGTTCCTGGCGCTCCCGCTGCGTCAACGGAGATGGCGAGGAAGCCTCGGCATCCCGGGAGGCGTCGCCGCGGTCTGCGCCAACTGGGCGCGGGGTGCCGACCATCTCGCCGTGCGCAGGCGGTGGCGGTGCATCGTCATCCCCTTCGCGCATGGCTCGAAAGCGCGCTCCCGGTGACGCGGAATCCGTTTCCTTTTCCTTCGACTCGCTCGATGGGTCCGTAGATTCTCCGGAGGCCTCTCCCCCCGTCGATTCGTCCGGCGAGGACAAAGCAGGGTGGCCGGGATCGCGTTCATCTTCTGAAGATGCTTCGGTAGGTCCGCGTTCCTCTACCTTCTCATCGTCTTCGGCTTCTTCCCCTTCGTCTGTGATCGGTCGTTTGTTAAAGACGTCGCCGGTATTACGCCGGGCATCGGCCGTGAGCCCGACGGATGAGTCTGCGACGTGACTCGGACCGTCGTCTACCGTACGATCAAGCGGGGAGTCCGCGTCGTCGCCTGGGGAAGCGCCTTCCGGGTCGTCTCGATCGGAAGCATCCGCCTGCGTCGGCGTCTCGCGTCTGCTCTCGGACGTGCTTCGATCATCACGGTCGGACGCGGCCGGTGCAGATGGGGAGCGGTCGTCGGCTTCCCGTTCGGAGCGGCTTCTTGATGGGTCCGTGGAGGAGGCGTCGGACGAGGATGATCCGACGGGACGCGGGTCAAATACATTCTGCGTACGCTCCTGGCTTCCCCGAGGCCGATCGCGTTGCGTCGGCGGAGATTCGTCGGCGTCGGTGTCCTCCGGTTCCTCGATCTCTTCATCGACGGCCGGTGCTTCCGGCGCGTCGCCCAGCTCTTGCACCGCAAGTTCGTTTTGGTATGCGCCCTGGAGTGCACGTTCGAGGTGGCTAAGGGCCCGATCGGCGTCGACGTTGATGCAACCCGCATACGCACGGACAAACGACCGAAGATACACCCGGTTGAACGCCGGATGCTCGAACAGGCCGTCCCGTTCGAACGCGTCGATCAGCGTGACCGCGATTCGCGTTTCCTCGTGGATGTCGTTTTGCGTCAGGTCGCGGGCCTCCCGGACGCGACGCATGTCGCGCGCGAACCGTTCGCCGGCGGCGGAATCAGCAGGCATAGACGTCAACTAGTCGTGGTCAAAGAAATCCGGAGGCCGTACGGGGTCGGCGGAGCGGACGCGCGAGCGACGCGGGGATGAATCAAAAAACGCCGTCCCCGGCGGAGAGCCAGAAACGGCGTGGAAGTCAGGCGTCTGACGGTTGTTGACAGACGGGTCAAGTGTCGGTGGCAACCGAAAACCGGCTGCTATGGTCGGGACACCCGGATTTGAACCGGGGACCTCCGCTCCCCCAGAGCGGCGCGCTAACCGGGCTGCGCCATGTCCCGATGGAATTTCCTGCCGGCGTACACGGGACCGGTGAGGCGGCCCGAGGGTCGAGAGCGATCGGTTCGTCGCTGTCGTTAGCCGTTGCAGGATTTATAGTAACGGGCTCTATGTAGGTTTCCGCAAGCCGTTCACCGAAAACACACTGCTCCGACCGGGTATGCTGTGCATCATCCCGCTCTGTCATTATAGATGGAGCGTGTCAGCGCAACGTCCACGTCGTATATTTCTTCGCAGGATGCCGCCGGGTGGCGACCGCCTGCTTCGCAAGTCCGGAAAGAACAACCGGATCAAGAGTACGCACGACTCCCGGGAAGATCAATAGCCGGTGCGCCGAAGGCGACATAGTGATTCGTGTGGTGGATTTACCGTCAACGGCGTGCGCGATTCTCGGGCCTGAGGATCATCGTTGCCGGGGTACCGGCTTCGGGTGAGAAGCCGCATATTCGGAGGTGATCCCCGATGTAGAGTCCCGAACTGCTATGGCAAAACCTGGACCGTCCGGCCCCTCATTTCCGACCGATGAGATGTCCGAGTTGAGGAACCGGCCCGCCCTCGAGGCACCCTGGGCCCAATCGCCGGACGAGGTCCGCGACGAACTAGGATCGTCGGTGTCCGGTCTGACGGACGCGGAGGTTGACCGGCGCCGGGAGTTGTTCGGGTGGAATCGCATGGAAGAGCCGGAGCCGGTTCGACTGACAGCCATCATCATCCGACAGCTCCGAAGCCTGGTGGTCCTCCTCCTCGCGGCAGCGGCCGTTGTCGCGTTCGCTATGGGGGACGTCGTGGAGGCCGGGGCCATCGGGATTGTCCTGGTGCTAAATACGGCCATCGGAGCGGCGATGGAATGGCGAGCCGTCCGATCGATGGAGGCCCTTCGCGAGATGGACAACATCATCTGCGTGGTCGTTCGCAACGGCGAGAGCCGCGAGATTCCGGCGGACGACCTGGTCCCCGGAGACATCGTGCGCCTGGAGGAGGGCGATCTCGTTCCCGCTGACCTCCGGCTGTTGACGGCCGCTCAGCTACAGATTAACGAATCAGCGCTCACGGGCGAGTCGGCGCCAGTCCAGAAGGCGCCTGAGCCGGTGGATCCGGCGGCCGTGCTTGCGGAGCGTCCGTCCATGGCGTACAAGGGTACCTCCGTCGCCACCGGCTCCGCAACAGGGGTCGTCGTCGCGACGGGGGTGGAAACGGAAGTCGGCGAAATATCCGACATGGTGGCCACGGACACGGCGGAACGAACCCCGCTGGAGGAACGCCTGGATCGGCTCGGGAAGAGCCTTCTGCGCGTCGTTCTGGTAATCACAGTTGCCGTCGGGGCGGCAGGCGTGTTTTCCGGCAAAGATGTGCAGTTAATGCTCGAAACGGCGATTGCTCTCGCGGTGGCGGCCATTCCGGAAGGATTGCCCGTAGTCGCGACCATTGCGCTTGCCCGGGGGCTCCGCCGGATGGCCCGGCGCAATGCGCTCGTCCGACGGCTCTCATCGGTTGAGACGCTCGGCGCCACCGGCGTCATCTGTACCGACAAAACCGGAACGCTGACGGAGAACGAGATGCGCGTCGTCCGGTGGGTGCCGGCGACCAATGATGGCTCCCCCGCGGAGCCCGTCGATCCGCGATCCGAGCCTTCGGCGATTGCGGACCCGATGGCGCTGGCGGCGCTCTGCACCTCCGCGACGCTCTCCGAGGAGAACGGACGCGGCACGGGCGATCCCATGGAAATCGCCCTCCTCCTGTTCGCACAGGAGGCCGGTGTGGAAATAGCGGACCTCCGGCGCGCGATGCCCGAAGTGAACCGCGTCGCCTTCAGTCGAGAGACGAGGCAGATGGCAACGATGCACCGGGTCGCCGACCGGACGCGCGTTATAGTGAAGGGGGCGCCGGAGGCCGTTCTCGAAGGATCCACGCATACCGGCGTGGTGGCTGCAGAATCGCTCGCCGCGGTGTCGACGAACGGACAGCCCTCCGACGACCCGGACCCGAACGTCGAACGCACCGATCTTGAGGCGGACCGCCGGGCCGAGTGGGCGGCGATGAACGAAGAACTGGGGCGCGACGGGCTCCGCGTTCTCGCGCTGGCAACGCGTCAGGATGACGGAGAACCGTCGACCGGTGCACCGTTTGACAATCTGACGCTTCTGGGCCTCATAGGATTTCTGGACCCTCCCCGGTCGGACGTGCGCGACGTTGTTGAAACGTGCCGATCGGCCGGCATTCGAGTCGTCATGGTGACCGGAGATCAGGCTGCAACGGCCCGATCGGTGGCTCTGGCCGTTGGACTCGTGGATGATGAAGCGGCGGAGGTCGTAGACGGTAGCGCCTTTAAACCGCACGTCGAAAACGGCGTGTCGATTTACGCGCGGGTTTCCCCCCGGCAAAAACTTGATCTGATCGATGCGTTTCAGGATCAGGGTTACGTGGTCGCCATGACGGGCGATGGGGTAAACGACGCCCCCGCGCTTCAGCGCGCGGACATCGGTGTGGCGATGGGTCAGCGCGGGACGCAGGTGGCTCAGGACGCCGCGGACGTCGTTTTACAGGACGATGCGTTCGCGACGATTCTTGTGGCTGTTGAAGAAGGGCGGACGATTTTTGGAAATATACGGGCCTTCGTCCGCTATCTTCTCTCCTGCAACGTGGCGGAGGTCATGGTCGTGGGGGGAGCGGCTTTCTCCGGCTTGCCTCTGCCCATCCTTCCCCTTCAGATTCTCTTCCTCAACCTGGTAACGGACGTTTTTCCAGCGCTCGCCCTGGGTATGACCGATGCCGACGAAAATGCTCTTTCGCGCCCTCCCCGTCCCGCGGACGAACCGATCCTGAGACAGAAAGACTGGAAAGAGATTGTATCCTACAGCGGCGTGATGAGTGTCGCGGTCATCGCCTCATTTTTGATCGCAATGTGCTCCATGGACTACAGTCCGTCGGAGGCGGTAACGGTCAGCTTCCTGACGCTGGCTCTTTCCCAGCTCACCCACGTATTCAACATGCGACCGGCAGGCAGCGCGTTCTTCAAGAATGCCGTGACGCACAACCCCTACATCTGGATGGCTCTCGTCCTCTGTGTCTTCCTTCTGGCAGGTGCCGTTTTCATCCCGCCAATCGCGCAGGTGCTCTCCCTGTCGCCACCGACATGGGCAGGATGGATTATTGTAGGTGTGGGAAGCCTGAGCCCATTCATCTTGCCTGCCGTCAAAGGGTTATTTTCGAAAAGACCGTAGTTTTATACAATGACCGTCCATTTCCCACCGTCTTTACGGTGAGATCCCGACATGCAGACGGCGTGATTTCAGTAAGCGCAGCGAGGACCGGGCGAACCCCTTCCGGAATCGGGACTTTAGACGTACGCATTGGCTTTTCCGATCGCCTCCCCGCATGTCCGAGTCGTCCGACGGTTCGTCCCTTTCCGGCATCGCCTACCTCGTCGGGGCGGCGTTTTTCTGGAGCGTGATGTCCGTGTGCGTGAAGCTGGCGGGCGAACGACTTCCCAGCCAGCAGATCGTCTGGGTTCGTGCTGTCGTCACCCTGATCTACAGCTATCTCCTTATTCGCTGGTCCGGGATCGACCAGGTATTTGGGCGCAACAAGAAGCTTCTCTGGCTACGCGGCCTCTTCGGGTTTGCTGCACTGACCTGTTTCTTTTACGCGCTGACAAAGCTCCCACTAGCAGACGCGACCGTTATTCACTACACGAACCCCGTGTTTGTGGCTATCATCGCTGCAGTGGCGCTGAATGAATCGCTCTCCGCCATGGAAATCGGTGGCGCTGCTGCGAGCCTGATCGGCGTTGTAATGATCGCCAAGCCCTCCTTCGTCTTCGGGAGCGGTGTGGCCGGGTTGGCCCCACTATACGTCGGCGTCGCCCTGCTGGGTGCGATCTGTGCGGCCACGGCGTACGTTATCGTCCGCCGTCTTCGGACGAGCGAACACCCGCTCGTGATCGTGTTCTACTTCCCGCTCGTGGCGACCATCGGTTCTGCACCGACGGCTGCCTTCACCGACCTGCAATGGCCGTCCCCGTGGGAGTGGCTGATCCTGATCGTCGGGGTGGGCGGGTGTGCACAGATCGCACAGGTCTGCATCACAAAAGGCCTCCACGCGGTCAAAGCCGGCCGCGCGATGACCGTCACGTACCTGCAGATCGTATTTGCCGCCGTGTGGGGCCTGCTCGTATTCGGCGAATCGATCGACGGGTGGAGCGTGGCCGGCGGCCTGCTGGTAATATCCGGCACGTTCGCCGCCAACCGGCATTGACGACGCTTCCGATTTGCCGGCGATGCCCGCCGTGCAGTCAGGATCGTCGTGCTCCGGAGCGCAGTCAGGTAGAACACCCGACTGCGGGCTAAGACCGAGTACGATGCTCGATGCTACACGTCAAGTTCGTCTGCCTCGGCGGCGTGCTTCATGATGAACTCGAACCGGGCGGACGTGTCGCGCCCCATCAGGTCGTCCATCGTCTGCTGTGTCACGTGCCGCTTGTCATCCGGGATCGAAACCTGTAGTAGCCGCCGCTTCTCCGGGTCGAGCGTCGTCTTTTTGAGTGTTTTCGGCATCATTTCGCCGAGACCCTTAAATCGTTGAATATCGATTTTCAGATTCCGGCCGTCGGCCTGGGCGTTCTCCAGAATGCGCTCCTTATCAGGATCGTCGAGCGCCCAGTACGTGTCGCTTCCCGCGTCAATCCGGTACAGTGGTGGCTGCGCAATGTACACGTATCCGCCGTTGATCAGGGCGGGCATGTAGTTATAGAAAAACGTCAGCAGCAGCGTCGCGATGTGGTGACCGTCGGAGTCGGCATCCATGAGCAGGATGATCTTATGATACCGGAGAGCCGACAGGTCGAACCCGTCCCCGAGCCCACAGCCGAGCGCCTGTACGATGTTCGACAGCTCGTTATTGTTGCTGACGCGTTTGGCGTTTGCCTGGTGGGCGTTCAGCACCTTACCCCGCAGCGGCAGAACCGCCTGGGTGGCACGATCGCGTCCCTGTTTCGCGGATCCACCGGCGGAGTCGCCCTCAACGATGAACAGTTCGCATTCCTGCGGTGTCGACGACGAGCAGTCGGCAAGCTTCCCCGGCAGATTGAGCCGGCGCTTCGTACTCGTTCCCCGTGCCCGACTCGCAGCCGAGCGGCTGGCACGTCGTGCCTTCGCGGCCTGAATGACACGCGTCGCGATAGCTTCGCCGGTCGACGGATGGGCATTGAGATACTGCTCCAGTTCCCGGCGTAGCGTGCCCGAGACCAGCGACCGAACACTGGGGTTGTTGAGCTTATCTTTGGTCTGGCCCTGGAACTGCGGGTCGACGTGGAAGAGATTCACGATCGCAACGAGACCTTCCCGCGTGTCATCCGCCGTCACGTCGAGACGGTGCGGGACGAGATCGTGCGTATCCATGTACGACCGGATCACGCTCCGGATTGCGCTCCGGAGCCCCTGCTCGTGGGTGCCACCGTCCTGTGTCGGTATACCGTTGACGAACGTTCGGATTTGCTCCTTTGGCGCATCGGTCCACTGCAGAGAAATCTCCAATCGACCCTCGCCTTCCAGGTCGTCCTCCTCCAGCGTAAAGATATCTTCGTGGATCGGGTGGACCTGCAGGCTCTCCACGATGTGCTCGAGGTACTCCGCTACGCCTCCTTCGTGGACAAATTCATACGACTCCCCTTCCTGGTCGTCGTGAAAAACGATCTTCAGACCCCGATTGAGATACGTCTTGACCTCAAGCGTCTCGCGGATCTGCAGTGCGTTGAAGTCGACCGTTTCGAAGATGTCGGAATCCGGGCGGAAGAAAATGGTCGTGCCGGTTCCCCGCGTGCGGTCCTTCGTGACCTCCAGTTCGGTCACGGGCGTCCCGCGCTGAAAACGCTGTTCGTATTCCTTCTGATCACGCCGAACGGTGGCGACCATCTCCTCGGAGAGAGCGTTCACCACCGATGCCCCAACGCCGTGCAGACCGCCCGAAGTGATGTAGTTGGACCCATCGAATTTGCCCCCGGCGTGAAGGGTGGTGAGAATCACCTGGAGGGCCGGCACGCCCTTGTCGGGGTGCATATCGACAGGAATGCCGCGGCCATCATCCTTCACCGTGATGCTGCGACCGTCTGCGTGCAATCGCACATCGATCTGGGACGCGTAGCCGTTCGTCGCTTCGTCGACGGCGTTGTCCACGATCTCCCAGAGAAGATGATGCAAACCGGGGGCACCGGTCCCGCCGATGTACATGCCCGGCCGCTTTCGCACCGGTTCGAGGCCCTCGAGGACCTGGATATCTTTTCCCGTGTACGTAGTGGTATCTGCCATGCGTTCGTGCTACAAAAGGCTGGATGCAAAGGGGGGTGCAACTGCTTCCGAGGGAGACCCGGTCCGGAGTTTACGAATCGGGAAACGATTCTTCGACGGGCTCCATGAACACCTGCGCGAAATACCCTCGCTTGATGACCAATGCTCCTTTAGCCCCGCGGCTTGTGACGTCGAACTTCGTCGTCCGGATGGTTTCTTCGCGGCCGTTGTTGGTTTCGACCCGTAGACCCTCTCGCGCCATGTCACTCAGGGTGAACCCGAGGACCCGGTCGCCGTCGTCCAGTCGGATCGCGATCACGCCCTTGGCAGCGCCTTTGTAAACGCTGATCTGGTGCACCGGGAAGATGAGGGCTCGTCCCTGGTGAGAGGCAAGGCAGACGTTCTCATGTCCCCGGGCGATCATGGCACGAACGACCTGGTCTCCATCCTCCAGTCGGGCGTACATGCGTCCGGTTCGGGTCGACGGATCGGTGTAGCCTTCGATGGTGAAGCGGATCGCCTGGCCCATCTTGGTAATGGCCACGACGTACGGATCGCCGTCGTAATCCGCTTCGTCCGCGGTGCCATTCGTGAACATGTCCGCCTGCGTCTCGACATCTGGAGGTACGGCTCCCGGAAGAACGCGATCGTCGAACGAGATCACGCCAACCACGCGCTCCTTGTCTTCAAATGCGAACAGCTTCTGTACGGGATCGCCGTAGCCCGTCGTGCTCGGGATTTCGTCAACCCGCGTGGTGTAGCAGGTGCCGAAGTTGGTGAAGAAGCCAACGGTAGCTCGCGTTGAAGCCGGTAGGACCCATCCCACCTCGTCACCGTCCCGGACGCGAATACTATCGATATCGGTGTACGAACCCTGTCGTTTCACCCACCCGTCGCGGGTCACCATGACGAAGACGTCCTCGTCGATAATATAGTCTTCTTCCGTGTACTCGATCGCCGCATCCGGCCCCGCGATCTCCGACCGGCGCTCGTCTGCAAAGGCGTCTTTCACGTCGCGAAGCTCGTCCCGGATCAGCGTCCATCGGGCGTCCTCGTCGCCAAGCAGTCCACGAATTCGTTCCGCTTCCGCTCGCTTTTCGTCCAGTTCCTCGCGGATGGCGTCGATCTCCATCTGGGACAGCTTGTAGAGCTTCGTCTCGAGGATCGCTTCCGTCTGATCGTCGTCCAGATCGAAGCGATGCATTAGGCGCTGCGCGGCGTCCTTCTTGTTCTTGGACGAACGGATCAGCTTGATCGCCTCGTCCAGGGCGTCGAAAATGATTTCGAAGCCCTCAAGCAGGTGGATTCGCTTCTCGAGCTGCTCGAGTTCGTACTCGAGACGTCGCGTCACCACGTCCATGCGGAAGTCGAGGAAGTGGCGCAGGATCTCGTACAGGTCGACCTGCCGCGGAGCGCCGACCTCTGCGTTCTCCGTTGGTACGAGGCACGTCAGGTTCACGTGGAAGCGGTGCTGGAGCTTCGTGTGCTTAAACAGGTAGGCCAGCGCCGCCTGGGCATCGGATCCTCGCTTCAGCTCCAGGACGATCCGGACGTCGTCAGTGGATTCGTCGCGGATGTTCGAAAGCTGCGGCACGTTTTCGTCCGCGATGTGATCGGCGATCTCCTCCACGATCTTGCTTTTGTCGACGCCGTAGGGCACCGACGTGATGATCGCCCGGGTCTTGCCCTGCATTTCGTAGGCTCCGCGCATCTCCACGGTACCCCGACCCGTCTCGTAGATGTCGAGAAGCTCTTCCGGCGTGTTCAGAATGCGCCCACCGGTTGGAAAATCGGGGCCTGAGATGAAGTTCTCGACGAGTGTCGAGATACGTGCGTTGGGCGACTTGATCATGTATAGGCAGGCGTCGATCACCTCGCCGAGGTTGTGCGGCGGGATGTTCGTTGCCATACCGACAGCGATGCCGCTTGCGCCGTTGACAAGCAGATTCGGAACCTTGGACGGAAGCACGACCGGCTCGAACAACGTACCGTCGAACGTAGGCCGAAAATCGACCGTTTTCTTTCGGATCTCGTCCAGCATTTCCATCGCCAGCGGTCGGAGCTTCGCCTCCGTATACCGCATCGCTGCGGGATTGTCACCGTCGAGCGATCCGAAGTTGCCGTGCCCGTCGACCAGCGGTGCTCGGAGCGAGAAGTCCTGGGCCATCCGAACCATGGCATCGTAGATGGCGCTGTCGCCGTGCGGATGGTATTTCCCCATCACCTCTCCGACGACTGTAGCGCTTTTCCGGTGCCGCTTCTCCGGGTACAGGCGAAGGTTTTGATACATGCCGTACAAGATCCGCCGCTGCACAGGCTTGAGACCGTCGCGGATGTCCGGCAGCGCCCGGCTCGTAATCACCGAGAGTGCATAGTTCAGGTACCGCTTCTCGGCGGTCTCGTGGAGCGGGATGCTCTTGATGCGTTCGCTGCCGTTCGCTGTGTCGTGTTCAGTTGCCATGAGTGGGGTTCAATAACGGATGATGCTGCAGGCACACATAGTTTACTCACGTGCTCGAAAAGATACAAGCAGCGGACCGTGGGCGCGAGCGCTCCGCTCCTGCTCCCTCGGGATTGGGCGGATGTTCGTTTTCTAATAACGCGAGTACCCCTCGTTAGCCGGTGAGAAAATCCTCGACTGTATGGGTATCATAGAGACGTCGGGTATCGCGAGGAAATAGGTGATCAGCGGCTATATTCCGGGCATCTGTCGGTGTTAGCTTGTTTTAATATTATAGATGATTGTAATACAATAACGGTTATACATGTTCTTGCTGCCAAATATCGGTCGGCTACCGGGCTTAGTACGCAAGCGTGAAGTAATCCTCTTTTCGATCTGCATGTAGTCGGAGCAGGTTGGCCTTCGACAGGCGCACCAGCGTCGCGGACGCACGCTCGGTCGAAATATCGGCCAGCTTGGCGTACTCCCCCACCGTGATCCGACCGTAGTCGTCGAGGTAGCGCATGAGAAGCGATTCGGCCTCGCCAAACTCGAACGTGACGCCATTGACGGCCTTCGCCGACTCCATCATTTCAACAGACTCCTCGCTCGCCTCGACGCTCATGTCTTCGACCCGGACGTAGGCCGTGCCGTCTCCCGCCGGGTCATCGTCCCCGACCAGCTGATGCGGTTTCTGATCGCTCTCCGGCACCGTCACGAGGATCACGTCCCGCCGCGGTGCCACGACGATCCGCTCCGTACGGATGTCCACAACGGGCTGCGTTCGGCGCTCGATCGCACGCCGAAGCAGAAACTCCTGCTCGGACGCGTCATCCAGACCCGTGATCTCCCCGTCGTCATCAACTCCGACCAGAATACGGCCACCTTGCGTATTGGCGAGCGCGATGACCTCTTTCGCGATCCGTTCGTCGCGCGGTACACGCCGCTTGAACTCGAGACTGATGCCTTCGCCAAGCGAGACGAGCTGCTTCAATTCTCGTAGAGTCATGGAATCTCTTGCGTTGACGTGGCGAACAGACCGGCATTCTGCAGACGGCGAAAATGACCGGAGCGTCGGTACCGCGAACGGCCCTCTGCGCTCGGCCGCTCTATGATTCTTGCAGCACCTCAGGCAGCCAGTTTTCCCGTTTGGCACTCCGCGTCATTAGCTTCTCCATCATTTCGTGCGGGCGTCGCCCCTCGAAGAGCACGGCGTACACAGCCTCCGTGATCGGCATCTCAATGTGATGGCGCTCGGCCAAATCATGAATGGAGCGCGTCGTTTTGACGCCCTCCGCCACCATGTGCATGCTACCGAGCGCTTCATCGAGCGTCTTTCCCGACCCGATTTGCTCGCCGAGGCCGCGGTTGCGACTGTGACGGCTCATACAGGTTACGACCAAGTCGCCAATCCCGGCCAATCCGGCAAAGGTCATGGCGTCGGCTCCCAGCGCGAGTCCAAGGCGCTTAATCTCTGCAATCCCGCGCGTGACCAGGGCTGCTTTGGCGTTGTCGCCGTACCCGACCCCATCACTGATCCCGGCAGCGATGGCGAGCACGTTCTTCGCGGACCCGCCGATCTCTACCCCGATGACGTCGGTGTTCGCGTAGACGCGGAGCCGATCCGTCATGAAGGCCTCCTGAACCGATTCAGCTACGGATGAAGCATGCGCCGCAGCGACGACGGTGGTCGGCCGACCTTCAGCAACCTCTTCGGCATGACTCGGACCATAGAGCACACCGATCCGCTCCCGGTCCAGCGGTGGCACAAGAACGTCCTCCAGAACCTGAGACATGGTCATCAGGGTATCGTTCTCGATTCCCTTCGCGAGCGACACCGCGATCACGTCGGGCCGGAGGTACGGGCGAAGCCGTGACACAAACGAGCGCACCTGCTGCGATGGGACGGCAATCGCCCACATGTCGGACGCCATTGCCGCTTCTTCCAGATCGGACGTGACCTGGACGAGCGGCGGCAGGGCGATGCCGGGAAGATACTCCTGGTTTCGACGCGTATCCGACAATTCAGACGCCTGTTCATCGCGCCGCGCCCAGAGGGTGACGGAGCGGCCGGACTGAGCGAGGTGAACGGCCAGGGCGGTCCCCCAGCTTCCCGCTCCGAAGATTGAGATGGGTGCAGACATCAAACGGTGTGGATGAGAAAAGGGCCTGTGCAGCGCGTCGCCGCGGAGGAGCCGACGGGTCCTGGGCGTTGAATCGACGAATCGCCAGGAAGCGGAAGACGGCGCGATCGGATCGTGGAAGCGACATCAGATTTCGCCGCGACCGCGCATCCCTTCCGCCGGCTTGAACGAGGACACGCGGTTCTCATTGCCTGCTATGAGGCGACGGATGTTTGACTGGTGCGCGACAACGATCGCAACTCCAACGACGATGCCGAAGATGAGCAGACTGGCCGTAAGGTCGGCGTCGAACACATACTTCCGGACGGCGACGATGGTCGGAAAGGCGATCGCGGCCAGGATGGAGCTGAGCGACACGTAGCGCGTGGTGCCCAGAACAAGCACGAAGACGAGCATGGCGAGCAGCGTCGACACCGGGGTCAGCGCCAGCAGAATGCCGGCGGCTGTGTTGACGCCCTTGCCGCCGCGGAAGCGGGCAAACACGGGAAACATATGTCCTGTCACAGCCGCCAGCCCGCAGAGAAGCGCGACGATGACCCCGGACTCGGCAGCGATCCCGAAGCTCGGAAACGCTCCAAAGGCCGCCCAGAGCGGCAGAACGCCAGCAGCAAAGGCGCCCTTCCCCATGTCCACGATGGTCGCTACAACGCCCGCCTGCCAGCCGACGACGCGGAAGGTGTTCGTCGCCCCGGCGTTCCCGCTTCCGTGCTTTCGCACGTCGATCCCGTAGAGAAGCTTGCTCGACCAGAGGCTTCCCGGAATCGAGCCCACGATGTAGCTGAGCAGCAGCACGATGACCAGCGATATCATGGGGACACCTGCAGTATGTGAATGGGAATGGCGCGCACCGGCGATCATACCCGTGGCGGTCGACGACAAATGCCCGCCGGCGGCCTGGACGATCGTATGTCCCGCCGTCAAGCGTATTTAGCGTGTACACCCGGGCGCGCGGGCGCTTGTTCCGTTTCGATGTGCACTCGCCCGGGCGCGCGAGGTGACCATCGGACGCTACACCTCAGCGGCGTTTGATCAAGTCGAGAAGTCCTGGCGTAAGCAGGTCCGATCCGTGCCTACTCGTCCTTCACGACGTGCCCGATCACGACAGGCGCCTCCCCTTCCGCTCGCAAGCGATTGACAACCGCGTCAACCTCGTCCGCCGGAAAGGTCCCCACCAGCCCGATGCCGCAGTTGAACGTTCGACGCATGTCCGACTCCGGCACGTCGCCGAGCGATTGGATCAGATTGAAGAGTGCAGGGCGATCCCATGCATCGTAGTCGACGTCCGCACGGCATCCCTCCGGCATGATTCGGCGGAGATTCCCGGGTAGCCCGCCGCCGGTGATGTGTGCGAATCCACGCGGTGTACAATCGGACTGGACCATCGTCTGGATGGGGTCCAGGTAGGAGCGGTGGACGCGAAGCAGGGCTTCTCCCACCGTCTCACCCGCCAGCTCATCGGGCGCATCATCCACGTCGAATGCGTCGAACAGGACCGTTCGAGCCAACGTGTATCCGTTCGTGTGAAGCCCGGTGGATGGAAGGCCGATCAGCACATCACCGACCTCCGTGGTCGCACCGTTCAGAATTCTGTTCTTCTCGACGACGCCGACGATACAGCCAACGAGGTCGAAATTCTCGTTTCCATAAACGTCCGGCATCTCCGCAATTTCGCCGCCGACCAGCGCGGTGCCGGTTTCCTTGCACGCTGCGGCAAACCCGCGGACGACGCTCTCGGCGACATCCGGATTCAAACGCCCGACGCCGTAATAGTCAAGGAAATACAGCGGGCGAGCGCCGCATACCGCGATGTCATTGACGCAGTGGTTGACGAGGTCCTGCCCGACGGTATCAAACCGCCCCGCCCGGACGGCGACCTTCACCTTGGTGCCCACACCGTCGATTGACGACACGAGGACCGGCTTGTCGTATGCACTCGCATCGAGTTCCACATAGGAGCCGAAGCTGCCAATCCCGGCAAGAACGCCCGGGGTGAAGGTTTCCTGTACGATGGGCTTAATGCGATCAACGGCGTCATCACCGGCATCGACGTCGACGCCGGACTCTTTATACGTGGTCATGATTCGGCAGGGATAGGCTTCGGCGAAAGACGGGAACGAGCGGTACGTCACATGGACACCATCAACTTGCGGCGTGCAGAACGGACGCGCAACCGCCGGGGTCGCAGCACGTCGCGATTTCGCGCAAAAACGAAGAGAGCGCCATCGAGCGGAATGCCGTGCTACGCGGTTGTCGACCGCCCGAAAACCGTCAGCAGATAGACCTGCATTTTGCGGTAGACAGACAGTTCAACCGGTTCGCTCCAGACGTCAAAGTCGCGCCGTTCGATTTCATTCAGGACCTCAAGACTGCCGTACCACCATCGCTTCAGGGTCAGTCGACGTCGAAGTCCGAGGTCTTTCAGAATCGGTTCACCCTGCCCGAAGGCGTCTCGGATGCGGATGCTGTGCTTCCAAAGCACGCGACGGACCCCTTCATTCACGTCCCCGTCCCGTAGCTCTGACAGATGAACGTCATTCTGCTTCAAGTCCGTCACCGGTATGAACAGCTGGCCCTGTTTCACGTCATGCGGCAGGGTCAGAAATCGAGCGAGAAAGAAAAAGCCGCGCGCGAGTTCGTCCACGCGTTTCACCATCCACCCGTAGTCAACCCCAGCTAGCGACGCAAGCAAACGAGCATGCGGGATGGCCCACTGGCGGGCGAAGTCTTCGAGCTCTGATGCCGTCCGAAACCGCACGGATCCCTGCAGATGACGCGATGCCCGCACCTGAGCAGCGAGGAGTTCGGGGTCGAGGTCGTGTCGATCAACGGCCTGATACGCCGGTCGCCAGACGGACTCGCGCACGGTTCGGAGCGGTTCGGCATTTCGTGCCCGTTCATACTCATCCGCAAAATACGCTTCGACTGATGAGACTGTCCCGTCGCCCCCCACAGGAAGGGGCCGGGCAAGCGCCGAATGCCATTCCCAGAGCGCCTTTGCCGACGAGGATTCGGAGCGCGACCACTCCGAATAGAAAGGGCGTGGCAGGTCGGCCGTGCTCGTCGTGTTCGGCATGAGAAGGCGTGATGAGGCGAGATCAGATGGTTCGGAGCGTTGGGTGCAGCAAAACCGGCGGGTTGAGGCCGGCGCACATCCTTCACTGTGACTGTAAGCACCGGGGCCGCTGGATGGCACCGACGGTCACGCTGTCCTTTCGTGCATCGAACCGTTGCGGTCGTCAATGACGTCGTCCTCGGATGCTTCGAGGGGTGGAATGCTGGATCCAGGATTGGGAAAAGACGAAACCAACACGGTCTCAGAGATCGAGACCGGATACCCCGCGTTGCTCACTTCCCAGCAGTCGTGAACCACCCGGTGCGGGATGGGTCGGTGGGCGTTTCGTCGTACAGGTCGCTGGACCGATGCGTGTCCATCGGCCTGTCCACCACGATAAGGTAGAAAGACCGTTCCCGCAGGACCAGGCATACGCTGCATGGATGTCGTTACATATTCTATGTCACAGGGGGATCTTCCGGCGGCGGACCAGACGGCTTACTTGCGGTGTGCACGATATGTAGTTTTGCTCTTTTATTGCAATAACGGATATACCATTGGGGTCGTCATTCTTGTTCTCTAACAGGCAGGCGGCGAGCCCCGGAAAGGACTCGCCGCCGAACAACCTGTCATGTTAGACCAGAATCACACCGTGGCGAATTCTTTCTTGACCACGCCGATCTGGCTACCTTCCAGGACCATCTGTAGCTCGCGGTCGGAGAGGTCGTGCTCGAGGACGTAGGTCTCATCCTTGTCCTGATTGTAGACCTCGACCTCCGCCCCCTCCCGGATCGTATCGCGAAGATCGTCCAGGACGAGCGTATCGCCCTGCTCGATGCTGTCGTAGGCGTCGTCGCTCGTAAACTTGAGCGGGAGAATCCCGAAGTTCGCGAGGTTCTGCCGATGGATCCGGGCGAAGCTTTTCACCAGCTTAACGCGCGTCCCGAGCCAGCGCGGAGCGAGCGCGGCGTGCTCACGGCTCGATCCCTGACCGTAATTCGTTCCGGCCACGATCGCATGACCCGTCTCGCGCACGTCCTGGCTGCGTTCGAAGAACGTTTCGTCGACCTGCTCGAAGACGAACTCCGAGATCTTGGGAATATTTGACCGGTACGGTAGAATACGCGATCCGGCCGGCATAATTTCATCCGTCGAGATGTCGTCGCCCATCTTGAGCAGCACCGGAAGCTCGAGTCGGTCGGGCAGTGAATCGAATCCGGGCAGGGACACCACGTTCGGGCCCTTCTCGAGCTCCAGACCGGCCGCTTCCTCCTCGGACACGGGCGCGACGAGCTGATCCGTGTTAATTGTGATATTCTCCGGTTCCTTCGCGTTTGGATAAGACATGCCGTACAGGTCCTCCAGATCCCGTGGATCGGTGATCTTGCCCGTCAGTGCCGACGCGGCGGCCGTTTCGGGGCTTACGAGGTATACGGCGTCTTCCTTCGTTCCGGAGCGGCCCGGGAAGTTACGTGGAACGGTGCGGACGGAAATCTGCCCCGTCGCCGGCGCCTGCCCCATGCCGATGCACCCGTTGCATCCGGCCTGGTGAATCCGTGCACCGGCGCGCGTGAGCATCTGCAGGTGCCCGGAGTTCATCAGGTTCTCCAGGATCTGACGTGAGGTCGGGTTGACGTCGAAGCTGACGCGGTCGTGTACCTGGCGTCCGTCGACGATCTCCGCAGCGGAGGCGAAGTCGCGGAAGCCGGGATTGGCCGATGACCCGACGTAGCTCTGGTAGATCTCTTGTCCTTCGACCTCGCGCACCGGGACCACGTTGCCGGGGCTGCTTGGCTTCGCGATCATCGGCACGAGTTCGGACAGGTCTATCTCCTCGTGCACGTCGTATTCGGCGTCCGGGTCGGCCTTCAGTTCCGTCCAGTCGTCCGCACGACCCTGCGACCGGAGGAAACGCTTCACCTCCTGGTCTGACGGGAAGACCGTACTGGTTGCACCCAGCTCGGTGCCCATATTCGCGATCACGTGGCGGTCCATGCAGCTCAGGCTGTCGAGGCCCGGGCCGTAGTATTCGATGATCCGACCCACACCGCCGTCAACGTCGTGGCGCTGCAGCATCGTTAGAATGACATCCTTGGCACTGACCCAGTCGGGCAGTTCGCCTGTCAGCTTCACCCCCCAGACTTCCGGCATCCGGATGGTGTACGGCTTGCCGGCCATGGCCATCGCCACGTCGAGCCCGCCTGCGCCAATAGCCAGCATGCCGATCGCGCCCGCCGCCGGTGTGTGGCTGTCCGAGCCGATAAGCGTTTTGCCCGGCTTGCCAAAGCGTTCCTGGTGAACCGGGTGGCTGACGCCGTTGCCGGGACGGCTGTAGTGAACGCCGAATTTCTTGCAGGCGCTCCGCAGAAATAAATGGTCGTCCGGGTTTTTGTAATCCGACTGGATCAGGTTGTGGTCGACGTATTGCGCCGACAGCTCGGTCTGAACGCGGGGAATACCCATCGCTTCGAACTCGAGCATCACCATCGTGCCCGTCGCATCCTGCGTCAGGGTCTGGTCCATTTTCAACTTGATCTCCTCTCCCTGGCTCATCGTGCCCCCTTCCAGGTGGCTGTCGATAAGCTTCTGTGCGACATTCATGCCCATGAGTGCGTGCGGTGCATTCGATGAAAGAAAGCAATGAGGGCGGAGCATTCTCGACTTGTCGCCTCCGGCGGTACGGTTATCCGCAGAAGATCTGATGCTGCGCCCGGATATTAAACGGTAGCGCTGACGCAACCGGTGCGAACATGCTCAATGAACAAAATACGCGTCCGCTTCTGTTCGGAGCAGTGCGGCCCGGTCACGTAACGTCCCACTGTCCGGCGACGCGACAGTTTGAACAAAGCCGTAACGATCACGGAAGTGGCGACGCAGAAGCGAAGATAGGCATTCCATGCAGGGCTTTTCAAACAGACGTGGTGCTACGGGCCACGCCCGGCAGGCCTTTTTCTAATCTTGTTTCCACGGGGGAGGCTCTTTGTCGAGAAAGGCCTGGATGCCGGCCTGGCAATCGTCCGTTCCGCGAGCGAAGGCGTTCATCTGGACGGCATAATCTACCGCTTCCTGTCGCCCCATGCCGGGGACCTGCGCCAGCATCTGCTTCGTCAGGGCCACGGCCGATCCGCTCGTCTCCGTTGCGATCTCTCTCGCTACGGCGTTTACCCGCTCATCGAGCTCGCTTGCGGGCACGACCTCGTTGATCAGGCCAATCGACGCCGCGTCCTCCGCGCGGACCAACCGACCGCGCAGCAAGAGGTCGCGAAGTGCCGCCTCACCAAGCTTGCGTCGCACGTAGACCATGACGATCGCTGGCACAAAGCCGATGCGGGTCTCGGTAAAGCCGAACTTCGCCCCATCGACGGCGAACGACAGATCGCACACCGCCGCAAGCCCGCAGCCACCGGCCAGGGCATGACCGTTGATCTTGGCTATGACGGGATTCTCATGCGTGTAGATCGCGTCGAACAGGCTCGCGAGATGGGCGGAATCCTCGCGGTTCTGCATCAAAGATGCATCCCGAAGCGCCTTCAACGCGGCAAGATCGGCGCCCGCCGAGAAAACCTGCCCGGCTCCGGTCAGGATCACGACCCGCACGCCCTCCTCGCCGGCGTGGGTCGCAAGGACCTGCTTCAGATCACTCACCATCTGTGCATCGATAGCGTTGCGTTTATCCGGACGGTCCAGCGTGACCGTGAGGACTTTATCATCGCGATGAACGTTGACTCGCTCGGGCATGTAGCCGGGAATCTTGTTGAAAGGAAAGGGTGCGATTCGTCACCGTCGCACCGCTCCACAGTTCCCAGCGCATCGACTCCCGGGTCGGATGAGCGAACTGGTGCAATGAGCCTGGCGGTATTATGATACGGGCCTTTGGACGAGCGGTCCCCCCGGCGATGGCCGTCACGTGAGGTAGAACCGGTAGATCGGCCAGACGTCCATCACCGTTTCCAGGCCGATCCGAACGAGGTCGGGGCCCACGTCCAGCACCCGGTCCCGACCGATACGACGACGAACCCACAGGCCCTTGCAGCGCGCCAGATCGTCGGGAAGCCCATCCATGGGCTCCTTCCTCACCGTTTTCCAGGCGCGCTCCCCGCTCCCTCCGTGTAGCGCAAAGCGCCAGCCGCCCCGGTCAATTAATGGGTTGACGAGATCCAGGTAAGTCTCCGGGGCGTCCGCGATCCGGGAGACGGCCCGGTCGAGCAGGTTTTTCACGTGCGACCCGACGTAAATGCCGACATCGAATCCGTCCGGGGACACGCGGTGCGAGATCTGGACATCCTTGAGCCGCTTCGTTTCCGGCCGGAAAAACGCCATCCACAGGTTGTCGTGACAACCGCCGGCACCAAAGTCATTCTTCAGCAAACGGCTGAACACGTGTCTCTCCGTCTCAAAATCAATCCGGTTGGGAAGCACCCAGTGAACAACGAGGTCGTCGCGATATCGGCGAAAGGGGTCCTTGAGATCGTCCGTGACACCGGGTTTCTCCTTTTTATACTGATCGATATGCGGGATGTCGCGAAGTCGATCCAGGATCCCGAATGCCGCCTGGGAGAACCCTTCGAATTTCACGTCCCACTCGTCCGGCGTCTGCATGGCATCAACCGGAACGGAGGCTGGCGGTCGCAGGGACGGCTGGGCATCGAGGAAGGGCTCGGGAGGCATGCAGGAGCAGCGAGCTACGGGAGGTCCGGGTCGGATCCTCTACACGGACAGTGAACATGCCGGGTCCCTGGACAGGCTCAACCCGACCGCACCTGACGAAATCGTGACGATCAGCGACCGGCTGCCTCTCTACACTGTGACCGACTCGGCAAGGTGACGCTCCAGTTCGCGAACCAGGGTTTGATTCCCAACGAACACGGGGACGCGCTGGTGGAGATCGTCCGGCTGGACCTCCAGGATCCGATGGGTACCAGTTGACGCGGCGCCACCAGCCTGTTCCGCGATGAAAGCGAGCGGGTTGGCCTCATACATGAGTCGGAGCTTGCCGTCCGGATTACCGGCTGACGACGGATACATGTAAATGCCACCCGTAATCAGATTCCGGTGGAAATCCGACACGAACGCCCCGATGTAGCGGAGCCTCACGGTGCGCTGCCCCGAAGCATCCGGCGTCTTCAACCAGCGAAGGTATTGCCGGAATCCGTCGGAAAAGTCTTCAATGTCCGCCTCGTTGACGGAGTACATTTTTCCGTGCTTTGGTATTTTCAGGTCCGGATGGGACAGCACGAATTCGCCGATCTCCGGATCGAGCGTAAAGCCATTCACCCCCGCGCCGGTCGTGTAGACAAACACCGTCGACGAGCCGTAGGCAACGTAGCCGGCCGCGACCTGCTCCGTGCCGGGCTGCAGCACCTCCGACAGCATGGTCGATCGGTCGGCGTCCTCATCCAACCGGTATACGCTGAAAATCGTACCGACCGACGCGTTGACGTCCGTGTTGGACGATCCGTCCAGGGGGTCGAAGTAAACGGCGTACCGCCCCACGCCATCGCCGGCCTCTCCGATCGAGATCGTATCCGGCTGCTCCTCTGAGCCGATCAGGCAGCACTCGCCACCCCGGCGGAGCGCGCGAACAAGTTCTTCGTCCGCGATCACGTCCAACTTTTTCTGGACTTCTCCCTGAACGTTGATGTCCCCGCTCGCGCCGAAGACATCCAGCAACCCGGCCCGCCGAATATTCCGGTTGATAACTTTAGCCGCGATGCTGATGTCCCGGATGAGACGGGAAAACGCGCCAGTAGAGTGCGCCTGCTCCTCCTGGTGGTCTATGATGAACTGCTCCAGCGTCATGAAGGAGCGGAGCGTACCGGACGCGGCGGGAATTTCGTACCGAGATGCCGTCATATAATCCAAGGGGGACGGGTGACCAATCCAGTGACGAGATCCGGGATGGAAGCTCGTGTAACGCATCACCACGGAACAGCGGCTCGTGCGCCTACCGGAACGTAGCGTCCTTCAACATTTCTACACGGAATGTACGGGTAATGCCGATCAAAGCGCAAGACGATGGACGCCGCTCCGAGATCGTTTCCAGCGGCCGCCTTGTGACAACGGAGTTTTTTCCATCGCATCGGGCGGAAAAAACTTGACCTTGTCCTCACAAATATGAACATTACTTAACGATTACTCCACAAAACGTGCCGACGGCGTCGCTCCACCCGACGCGGTCATGGCCATCATGCATTCGAGGCGGGCGATGCGGTGTTCGACACAGGGGCTGCGCCGGAATCTGGAAGCGCTTCGACACCCCGGCGAACCGCTCTTCGCCGTTGCTGCCCGTTCCAGCTTAATGACCCGTAGAGCACGACGGCTGCCGCCCCCGGTCTCCCGGTCGGCTCGCGTCCCCCCTGCGTCGCCGACTCCTGATCCTCAGACCGCCGTTTTTTGCCCCGCTGCATCCCCCGGCCTTCCGCCGTGATACGACCACAATCGTATCCATGCATGGCCGGGGCACACGACCCACGCCTGTTTCTCCTCACGCTACCGTCCAGGATCTCATGCAATACATTCTTGCCCTCGACCAAGGTACAACCAGTTCGCGAGCCATCCTGTTTGACCACCACGGCCAGATCCAGGCCACGGCGCAGAAGGAGTTCGAACAGATCTTTCCGAAACCGGGCCAGGTGGAGCACAACCCGAACGAAATCTGGTCTTCACAGATCGGAACGGCAGCTGAAGCCGTCAGTCGCGCGGGCATCGACGCTGCCGACGTGGCTGCGATCGGGATCACGAATCAGCGCGAAACCACCATCGTGTGGGACCGGCACACCGGAAAACCGGTCTACAACGCGATCGTGTGGCAGGACCGCCGCACGTCCGGCATCTGTGACGACCTTCGTGCCCAGGGTCACGTGGACACGTTCCGCGACAAATCCGGGCTCATTCTCGATGCCTACTTCAGCGGGACAAAGATCAAGTGGATCCTCGACAACGTCGACGGCGCCCGGAAGAAGGCCGAGGCCGGCGATCTTTGCTTCGGCACGGTCGACACGTGGCTCGTCTGGCGCATGACGCGCGGGCAGAAGCACATTACCGATGCGACTAACGCGTCGAGAACGCTGATTTACAACATCCATGAAAATGAGTGGGACGAGGAGCTGCTCGACATTTTAGACATCCCGCGGAGCATGCTCCCGGAGGTCCGATCGTGTAGCGAGGTCTACGGGACGACCGCCGGCGACATTTTCGCAGCGGAGGTGCCCATTGCCGGAATTGCTGGAGACCAGCAGGCTGCGCTCTTCGGCCAGATGTGTACCGAGCCCGGAATGGGGAAGAATACGTACGGTACGGGCGCCTTCATGGTACAGAACACGGGGACGGAAGCCGTTCGCTCGGAGAATAATTTGCTAACGACGATCGGCTACCAGGTCAACGGAGAGACCACCTACGCGCTCGAAGGCTCCATTTTTATCGCCGGCGCGGTTGTACAGTGGCTCCGCGACGGACTCAAGATTATCCGCTCCTCTCCCGAAGTCGAGGAAATGGCGAGGAAGGTTGACGACAACGGTGGATGCTACATCGTGCCCGCCTTCGCCGGCCTTGGGGCCCCGCACTGGGACCAGTACGCGCGCGGCGTCATTGCCGGCATCACGCGCGGCGTGTCGAAAGAGCATCTCTGCCGTGCCGCGATCGAGAGCATTGCGTATCAGGTGGCGGACGTGGTCGAAGCCATGGAAGCGGACTCCGGGATCGAAACCCCGGAGCTTCGCGTCGACGGCGGGGCCGCGGCCAACAACCTCCTCCTCCAGTTCCAGGCCGACATTCTCGGTGTTCCTGTCGTCCGCCCACAGACGCTCGAAACGACGGCGCTCGGCGCAGCCTACCTCGCCGGTCTCGCAGTTGGCTACTGGGACGATCTTGACAGCATTCAGTCGCAATGGCAGGTCGACCGCCGGTTTACGCCCAAGATGGACACCACCATGGTCAACGATCTCCGGTCCGGGTGGGACAAAGCACTCGAACGCGCCAAAGCATGGGAGGAGCCCGAAGGCGGCGATGCGCGAGAGAAAGAAGAAGAGTCTGCCGTCCCCGCCGAGTGATCCGGTCCCGAATCCGCATGCCTCCGGCGCTCGCGTGACATGGAGAGTCGGAGGCACTGCCTCTTCCCTATTGTTCGACGCCCCTTTACTGCTCGACCCCGATCTATATGCAACGCGATACCGGTATCCGCGCCCTGGAAGACCACGACGGCGCCTTCGATTTCATTGTCATCGGTGGTGGTGCCACCGGACTCGGCGTGGCGATCGAGGCCGCTTCGCGAGGGTACGATACGCTGCTTCTGGAAATGCACGATTTCGCGAAGGCGACGTCGAGCCGGTCCACGAAGCTGGTGCACGGTGGTGTTCGCTACCTGCAGCAGGGCAACATCTCCCTCGTTCTCGAAGCCCTGAAAGAACGAGGCCTGCTCCAGGAGAACGCGCCGCATCTTGTCACCAATCTCGCTTTCGTCGTACCGAACTATGACTGGTGGGAAGGGCCGTTCTACGGCATCGGCATGAAGGTGTACGACATGCTGGCCGGCCGGCAGAATTTCGGCCGCTCCAAGCACCTGACGCGGGAGGAAACGCTGAAGCACCTCCCAACCATCGAGCCGAAAGGTCTCCGTGGAGGTGTTATCTACTATGATGGACAGTTTGACGACGCACGCCTTGCTGTGAACATGGCGCAGACGGTCGTCGAGCAGGGCGGGATCGCACTCAATTATGTGAAGGTTACGGACCTCATCAAGAGCGATGACGGCGTCATCAACGGCGTGGTCGCGGTCGACCAAGAGAACGGCAAGGAGTATCGGCTCGACTCCAAAGTCGTTATCAACGCGACCGGGATCTTCACCGACTCCATCCGTCGAATGGACGATCCCGAAGCCCGGGACACGCTCCGACCCAGTCAGGGCGTCCATATCGTCCTTGACAAGTCGTTCCTCCCCGGGGATAGCGCGATCATGGTGCCGAAGACCGACGATGGACGCGTCCTGTTCGCGATTCCGTGGCTGAACCGGATCGTCGTCGGCACGACCGATACAGAGATCGACGGCCCCTCCATGGAGCCGGTCCCAATGCAGGAGGAACTCGACTTTTTGATCGAGCACGCGGGACGATACCTCGTGAAAGACCCGACGCCAGACGACGTTTTGAGTGCATTCGCCGGCGTTCGTCCGCTCGTCACGCGACCGGATGCGCCCGCCGGGGACACGTCGGAGATCTCGCGCGAGCACGTGCTCCACATATCCAACAACGGGCTCGTCACCATCTCCGGAGGCAAGTGGACGACCTACCGCAAGATGGCCGAAGACACCATCGATCAGGCGGCAACGCTCGCCGACGTCGAAGAGCGACCGTCCGTTACGAAGCACCTCCACATCCACGGCTGGCACGAGCATCCCGAGCAGTTCGGCGACCTGTCTCAGTACGGATCCGATGCACCTGGCGTGAAGGGCCTGATGCGAGACCGTCCGGAGCTCGCGGAAACCTTCGACGATCGGCTTCCCATCCGGAAAGCGATGGTCATCTGGGGCACGCGGCATGAGATGGCGCGCCAGGTCGAAGACATCCTTGCGCGTCGTTCCCGATCCCTCCTCCTAAACGCCCGGGCTGCTTTGGACATTGCGCCGGAGGTCGCGAAGCTCATGGCGCAAGAACTGGGCGAAGGAGACGACTGGGTGGAAGAACAAGTGCAGGCCTTTACGGAGCTCGCCCAGAATTACATGCTGGCGCCCGAGTCCACAAAGGTTCAGTCTACGACCTGATCGGCGCATCGCGACCGGTCGGTCCCCGGCGGGGCCGGCCGTTTGATCGGGCGCCCCCTCGGACGCGCTCCTTCCACTCACCGTCCGACCAATTTTCCGTCGTTATCACGCTCCTTCGTTTCGTCTCCCCGTCACTGCCTCGGACCAACGCAGAAATCGTACTTCCCCCGCATCGCAGATCTTATTCGATGACGACGGACCGCCACACAATAGCACGATACCCGCCTCTCCTACGGCCCGCCATTACGGCCGGTCGCAACGCGACACCGATGTAGACCCGAGATCGTGCCAAGCACTTCTGGCCCGATGCGGGGTGATCTTTCCATGCCATCTCTCGAAGAAGCCCGTAATCGCCATGAAGCAGCTGCAACGATGCACCGCGTCTTTGACAATCCTTCTTCTGCTGACGCTGACCGGCACCCCGTTGCTGGCTCAGGATGGAGACGACATGATGGACCGCGTGTCCTTCAGCGTAAAGGCCATGCAGGGCGCCCAGTACTTCCGAACCGACTTTCCGGGCGAACCGCCGACGGATCAGGCCGAACCCGGATTCCAGCGTGTCCGCTACAACCTCGAAGTAAGTGCGGATCTGCACGAGCGGATCTCGCTCTTCGTCGATCTCGGGCATGAACCGAACGACTTCGGCACCGGCGGCGATAGCTTCTCCCCGGCCGTCGACTACGTAGCGCTGGACTTCCTGCTGTCCGACGAATACACGGTCCGCCTCGGTACGCCCGTGACCGGTCCCTTCAACTTTCGGGGGTACTCGGACGGCGCCGCCACGCAGGGCAACCCGTTGATCGGCAACTCACCGATCGACTTTATCACGGCGCAGACCGGCGTGGCCCTGATCGGGAATCTGGAAGGCGGGTTCGGCTTCGACCTTACCGTCACTTCTCCGACCTTCTACGAAACGTTCACGCCGGGCACAGGCTTTTCGCTCATCGGCAAGGCCCGGTACGCCACCAGCACGTACGGCGTGGGCGCGGCCGTCATGAAAGTGACCTCCCAGCAGCGCAGCAATACCATTACAAGCTGGATCCGCGGGGATGGCGAGAACTACAGCATTCCGGGCTTCGGGCCCAACAGCCGTCTGACCCATGCCTACCTCAACCCGGGCATCGCGCCGCTCGTTCTGCACGTCGACGGCATGTTCAAGTCGTCGCTGCTTGAGGGCGACGTATGGGGCGGAATCAGTACGGAGCAATACAGCTTCGCGACGGGCGCGAATGGCACGAGTGCCTTCGTGCCCAATCCGGGACTGAGCGGCGGCGCCGTGGTTGTCGAGGAAGACAGTCAGATGCTTTTTGCGGGCGCAACGCTGACGCTGAACGCGACAGAGGAGTTCTTCATAGCCGGTCGCGTGAGCTACGCCGACAATGCGTCCGATTGGGCCGACGACCTGGACGAAACGAGTCTTCTTCGCATCCAGGGCGGCTTCGGAATCCGATTCCTCGACAAGGCCCTGTTGAAGCTGGAGTTCGTTAGCCAGGATGAGGGCATCAATTCGCCCGGCCAGGTTGGAGACAACTGGTACGCAGTGTCTACCGAGCTCTCTGTGACCCTGTAGCCGGAATCGATCCTCGTCATATCCGCACGCGACGTTCCCCGTCGGTCCGACCGACGGGGGCGCGGGTGCACCTCGTGTATCTGCGACCTGCTCGATCTTCTGTCACCCAATCGACCTCATCGACATGGAAGGCTTACTGGAACTGGACTGGATCTTTTTGATCATCGCTGCTTTCGCGGGCGGAGCATTCGGCGCCGCCGTGGGCGCGCTCCCGGCCTTTATTTTCACCGGCCTTATGGTTATTGCGGGAGAGGCCGGCGGACTACAGGGGGTCACTGGCGACGTGGCCTTCGGGCCCGTGTTCGGCCCGCACATCTCATTTGCCGGCGGTGCTGCCGCTGCCGCGTATGCCGCCAAAAAGGGATATATGACGAGCGGCTTCGACTTTCATGAATCGAAAAACATCGCGTATGCGCTCGGGCCGAAAACCGACGTGCTGGTTGTCGGCGGGCTGTTCGGGATCGTGGGCCTCGTCATCACGCAGTTCTCGGCCAACTTCAGCCTTCCCTGGGACCCGATCGCGGTCGCGGTGGTCCTCTCGGCGCTGGTGCACCGGCTCGCCTTCGGATACCGCATCGTCGGTGAGGTGAGCGGCTCGGGCATCCTCGACATGAGTCCGTTCGAGACCGGTGCCAAAAAGAAATCCGACACCGGCACGGTCTCCGACGTCGTCAAGGCGGCCACCGACCGACCGGCCGTCGAGCCCTGGCTTCCGCATCAGTACAAGTGGGGCGAGGTGGCCTTCCTCGGCCTTATCGTAGGTGTGCTGGGCGCCTTCATCGCGCTGAAAACGGGAAGCCCGTTCCTTGCCTTCGGCATCAGCGCAGCAAGCCTGCTCTTCCTAAATCTCGGCGTCGAGAAGATCCCGGTGACCCACCACATGACGCTACCTGCGAGCACGATTGCTCTCGCGGTCACAGCGACGGAAGGCGGCGCCCTGAGCGGCCTCGGGGATACCAGCGCCATCGTCGTCGGCGGTGCCTTCGGCATCCTCTGCGCCCTGTTCGGTGAACTCTTCCAACGGGTGTTCTACGCGCACGGCGACACCCACTGGGACCCGCCGGCGGCTGCTATCACGTTTGGCACGTTCGTGATCGCGCTGTTCTACTTTGCCGGAATCATCGGGACAGGCGTCTGGGTGCCGGGCACCACCCCGTAACCGATCATGTTTTGCCCTACCCCCTTCGGCGAACTGGATGTACCGGCCCGGGCTGCGTGCGCTCCTTCGTGATCGTCCGGGCCGTCGTTACCGCTCTCACCTTTACCGCCGAATGCCATGAAAAAGCTCATCAACGATCCAGATCACGTCGTGCGGGAATCGCTGGAGGGCTTCGCTGCTGCCCATCCCGATCTCGTGCGCGTCTCGTTCGACCCCACCTACGTTGTCCGCGCTGACGGCGTGCCGGACGGACGCGTTGGCGTCCTCTCCGGGGGCGGCTCCGGACACGAACCGATGCATAACGGCTTCGTCGGACGGGGCATGCTTGACGCCGCATGTCCCGGCGAGGTGTTCACAAGCCCCACGCCGGACCAGATGCTCGCAGCCACCAAAGCCGTCGACGCAGGCGCCGGGGTGCTCCATCTTGTCAAGAACTACACGGGCGATGTGATGAACTTCGAGATGGCCGAGGAGATGGGCGAAGGTGAGGGCATCGACGTCCGGTCGGTTCTGATTGACGACGACGTCGCGGTGGAGGATAGCACGTACACGGCGGGCCGGAGGGGGGTCGGCGGCACGGTGCTGATCGAAAAGCTGTGCGGTGCCGCCGCGGATGCGGGCGACCCGCTCGATGAGATCGCGGACCTCGCGCGGGCTTGCAACGACGAGGTCCGAAGCATGGGAATGGCGTTGACCTCGTGCACCGTCCCATCCGCCGGCGAGCCAACCTTCGATCTCGGCGAAAAAGAAATCGAGATCGGGATCGGCATTCACGGTGAACCGGGCCGGGACCGGATCCCTCTCGAATCGGCTGATGAAATCGTCGAACGCCTGATGGAGCCGATCCTGTCGGATCTCCCGTTCAAGGAGGGCGATGACGTTCTGCTCTTCGTGAATGGCATGGGAGCGACGCCGATGATGGAGCTCTACCTGTGCTACCGGAAGGCCCTCCAGGTTGCGGAGGCCCACGGCCTGAGTGTCGTTCGGAATCTGGTCGGGCCCTACATCACGAGTCTCGAAATGGCCGGGCTCTCGATTACCATCCTCCGAATGAATGCGCGTCGAACGGCCCTCTGGGATGCGCCTGTTCATACCCCCGGCCTTCGCTGGGGTAGATAAGCCGGGCCTTCCCCTCCTTCTCCGCCGCTACCACACGCCACGCCCCTGTCCGTCTATGTCTCGCGACGCTGAATTCGTGCGCCAGTGGATCCATGCCTTTGCGGATCGAATCGAAGAAAACAAAGCACTTCTGACACGACTCGACAGCGCCATCGGTGACGGAGATCACGGGCAGAACATGGTGCGGGGACTGCGAGCAGCCCGGCAAAGTATCGAAGATGACGACATCGCGGGAACGCTCCGGAAGGTCGCCATGTCCGTCATCTCGAAAACCGGCGGCGCAAGCGGTCCCCTCTACGGGACGTTTTTTCTGGACGCCGGACGGAACGCTGCCGGCGAAACCATCGAGCTGTCCGACTGGGCATCGATGATGCGTGCGGGCCTGGATGGCGTTCAGCGTCGGGGAAAAGCGGACGCCGGGGAGAAAACGATGGTCGACGCTCTCGTCCCTGCGATCGAGGCGCTCGAAGACGCCGCGTCCAGCGATAGCACATGGCCGGAGGCGCTTCAGAATGCCGCTTCTGCTGCACAGGAAGGCATGGAAGCCACAACGCCAATGGTAGCCACCAAGGGCCGCGCCAGTTACCTGGGCGAACGCAGCGCAGGCCATCAGGACCCGGGGGCTACATCCACATATCATCTATTTGCTGCCGCTGTTGATGCCAACAAGACGTGGCAGTCGTGAGCGCGGTAGCCCCCTCTTGCTAACGCCGAAAGGGTTTAACGTGAAGTTCAGTCTCAAGCGAACGGATGCACGGTCATCTTCGTGTAGGATAGAGTACAGCACGAAATTGCCTTCCGCCTCGTCCTCGCAACGCCTTCTGCTCTCGTGGTTGGACTCGTCCTGGTCTCGCACAGCCGGCCTCTTGCCGACGCCCTGCTCCCGTTTCTTCGCGACATGAGCGGGGAGGCGGTGCGAATTAAGATCGCCGCGGGTACCGGCGACCCAGACGCCGAATACGGCACCGACGCCACCGCCATCGCTTCGGCCATCGAAGCAGCGGATGACGGGGACGGCGTGGTCGTCCTTCTCGACGTGGGGAGCGCCGTTCTGAGCGCGGACACCGCCCTGGAGTTCATCGACCCCGACCTCCGGAAGCGAACGCGCCTGGTGGACGCTCCCTTCGTCGAGGGAGCCATTTCAGCCGGTGTAACCGCTAGCGGCGGCGGCTCGCTCGATCAAGTCGTCCGCGACGCTCGGGCCGCCCTCGATCAGAAGCGGCAGGCGGTGCCGGGAGACACGGCATCCACGTCTACGGTAACGTCGGAGAGAGGCACGGATCCCGGCGTCTGGGATGCGACGACAACGGTCGAGGTCATCAACGACCATGGCCTTCACGCTCGTCCAGCGGCGCGCTTCGTGCGGCTCGCGCTGGAGTACGCGGGCTCGTCTGAGGGCGCAACCATTCAGGTACGCGACCTGACCAACGGCAACGGGCCCGTCGACGCCACCAGCCAGTCGACCGTGACGACCCTTGGTGCCGTTCGTGGGCACCGGCTCCAGATCGACGCGACCGGGGAGAACGCGAGCGACATTGTGGAGCGCCTGGCGTCCCTGGTCGCGTCCGGTTTCGAGGACGACGGTGAAATGCCCGGCGAATCCACGGACGGCACGCCCCCTATGTCGTCAGCGACGGGAGCCGCGCCGGATCAACGTGATGATTCGGCGTACTCAGATGCCCAGATGAGGCAGGCCCTGCGGGGCATCGCGGTTCAGCCGGGCGCGGTCGTCGCTCCCGCTTACGTGCATCAGGCGGCTATGCCGGATATTCCGAACGAGACGACCGACGACCCGGAAGCCACGTGGGACCGGCTATCCGCCGTCCTGGATCACGTCCGGGAACAGATGGACGACCAACGGTCTCGCCTCATCGACACCGGCCACACCGACGCCGCCGACATTCTCGGCGCCCAGCAACTCTTGCTCGCAGATCCCGCCTTACGAGACCGGGTGCGCTCGAACGTGTTCGACGACCGATACGCCGCTCCCCGAGCCTGGATGAACGGCGTGGAGGCCGTCATCGATGCATATGCCAGTGCAGACGATGCGTATCTCTCGGAGCGTGCAGACGACGTACGCGACGTGGCCGTTCGCGTGCTACACGTCCTCGTGGACGTGCCGCAGGAGCCGATCCGCGGCCCTGACGCGCCTCACGTCTTGATTAGCCGTCGATTCCGTCCATCGGAGATTCCCGAACTGGATGGCGAAAACGTTCAGGGTGTCGTATGTGCCGAAGGAAATGCCACGTCCCACAGCGCGATCCTTCTGCGCGGACGCGGCATCCCAGCGGTGTTTGATGCGGGGCCGGACCTGCTCACCGTGGCTAATGGCGATGACATCGCGATGGATGCACTGCAGGGCCTCGTATGGGTGGACCCAGAAGACGATGTCCGCCATGCCGTGGAGACCGTCCGTCGCGAGCATGCTGAGGCCGATCGACGGGCCCGGGCCGCGGCACACGACCCGGCGACCACCAACAGTGGCACGGAGATCAGCGTGGGCGCCAACGTGAGCGGGCCTGACGATGCGCAAGAAGCGTCTGAGAACGGCGCCGACGGCATCGGGCTTCTCCGCACGGAATTTTTGTTTCAGGATCGGACGGACCCGCCGGACGAGGACGAGCAGGTATCGCTATTAGACCGGATCTGCACGGCGGTCACCCCGGGCACCGTCACGGTGCGCACCCTGGACGTGGGAGGCGATAAACCACTGCGCTACCTTCCTATGCCGGAGGAGGCAAATCCGGCCCTCGGCCTGCGGGGCATTCGCGCCTTACTGCGTCAGCCTGATTTGTTGCGGCAGCAGCTGTGCGCGGTTCTACGCGTAGCCGATCGGCATTCCGTACGGCTGATGGTGCCGATGGTGGCTACCCTCGAGGAAATACATAAGACGCGCACCCTTCTCGAGGAGGCACGGGATCAGATACGACGGTTGGGCGGAAACGGCGACGTCCCCCTTCCCCTCGGAACGATGATCGAGACGCCCGCCGCCGCACTAACGGCCCGTGTGATGGCGGGTGAACTAGACTTCTTCTCCATCGGCACGAACGACCTGACGCAGTACACGATGGCAGCCGACCGGGAGCACGGGGATCTCGCCGCGCTGACCGACGCCCTGCAGCCGGCTGTCCTTCGGCTCATTCACGCCACCGCCACAGCGGCCCGGGAGGCGTCGATTCCCGTCAGCGTGTGCGGCGAAATCGCAGCAGACCGGCTCGCCATCCCCATTCTGGTCGGCCTCGGCATCCGCTCGCTGTCTGTTCTCCCAAATCGGGTCCCCGCCGTCAAAGAAACGGTTCGTTCGCTAAACGACGCCGAGTGCGCCGATCTCGCTGACGAGGTGCTCGAGGCTTCATCCGCCGCAGATGTCCGCCGCAGGGTCCGTGAGATTCTCCCGAAAGAGTCTGCGTAGGTCCATCTCGCCTCGGGCAACGTCGCATGACCCAGCGCGCGTCGCCGTTACGATTCGACCGCCACAGCGCGTTCTGGATCGCCCTGCAGAAAGGCTTCTGCGCGGCGGACCATTTCTTCCGAGCCGATGAATAGCGGCGTGCGCTGATGCAGTTTTTGCGGCGACTTCTCCAGGATGCGCCCGTGTCCGTCGGTTGCTCGACCGCCAGCCTGCTCCGCAATCCAGGCCATCGGATTGGCCTCATACATGAGGCGCAGCTTCCCTTCCGGGCTGCTCTTCGTCGCCGGATACATGTAGATGCCGCCCTTGAGAAGGTTGCGGTGGAAGTCGGAAACGAACGATCCGATGTACCGAGTTTTAGCCGGTCGATTCGGGTCGTCCTCGTCATACTCCTGGAGCCAGTCGAGATAGCTCCGAAGGCCGTCGTCGAAGGAGTGGTAGTAACCCGCGTTGATGGAAAAGATGCGTCCCGTCTTCGGCGTCGTCAGGTTCGGGTGAGACAGCAGAAACTCGCCGATCGACGTATCCAGCGTGAACCCGTTGACTCCGTTTCCGGTCGTGTACACGAGCATCGTGGACGAGCCGTACACCACGTATCCGGCGGCAATCTGCTTCGTCCCCGGCTGAAGGGCCGCGTCCAGGTCCGGTTCGTCTTCGTCATATCCATCCGGCAGACGATAGATGCTGAAGATGGTGCCGACCGATACGCAGACGTCGATGTTCGACGAGCCGTCCAGCGGATCGAGCAGAACGATGTATTTTCCGTCCCCTTCCGCCGAGGTATCGAGCGGGATGGCCTCGGCGTGCTCCTCCGAGCCAATGAGGCAGCACTCCCCTCCCCGCCGGAGCGCAAGCACGAACTCACGGTGGGCCAGCGCATCCATTTTCTGCTGCACCTCACCCTGTACGTTGGTTTCGCCGGTCGCACCGTAGATGTCGATCAGCCCCGCCTTCCGCATGTCGCGATTAACGATCTTGGCCGCCAGGCTGATGTCGCGAAGCAGGCGCGAGAATGCACCCGTCGAGTGCGGAAAACGGTCCTGCTGTTCTAAGATAAACTGTTCCAGCGTTTTGAAGTCGCCGAGATCGGCGCGGCTGGAACCGGTTCCAATCGAGGCATCGTCAGTCTGTGCCATGTCACTGCAGGTTAAGCCGGAGGAGCGGGTGCTTTGTTCATAATCGGAAATGCAGGCGAAACTGTAAAGGCGTCGACGGGATCTTCGACCCGGATTTCCTCCCGCCTCGGCGCGATGTCCGGCGCCAGCAACGTGCGTTTTTGACGCGGACAGGCAGCGGGCGCCGATCCAGGCCAGACTCCCTTGGTCTTCCACATGCTCGCCGGCGAAGGAAAGAGACAATCCATCATCCCTCCGCGGGCCCACCCCGGGTGGTGGAGACGTCGAACCGATGGTAGAGCCGAAGGTCACGAGCGGCGGATCGGGTGTGCGGGGCCACAGCATCATCGTCCCGCAGATCCATCAACATGCGGCGGAGCGTGTCCGGGGTGTCAACGTCGTAAAATTCGGGAAGAACGATCACGTCCGCATCCGTGCGGGCGGCGCGGCGCAGGGTATTCTTGAATACGTGGCTGTGACTGTACGTCATGTCCTCAAACACCGCCGGAACGTACGTACTCATCCCGAGAAGGTAGTATCCGCCGTCCGTGCTCGGTCCGATACAGACGGACGATCTATCCTGAAGAGCGGCAAACGCTTCTTCGACGTAAGGAGTAGGCAGCGTCGGATGGTCGGTTCCGATGACAACGGCCCTCGAATAGCCTTCGTCAAATGCATTCTGAAAAGCATTTCGCATTCGGGGACCCAGTCCGTCCCCTTCCTGACGGCGAATCGTGACCGGGCCGGGTGCCTCCGAAACGTTGCCGTCATCCGGCTCCGTGAAGAGGGTCGCATGCGCCGGATCACCCGCCCAGTACAGGTGCACGTCAAGATCGGCGTCGAGTAAGGACCCGAGCATGGCGTATTGCCGGAGCGCATCCTGCAGGAACGCCGTGTAGAGACGTGCAGACTCGGCAGGGTTCAGGTCGGAGGTCACTCCGGCAAGTCGCGTTTTGACGCTGCCCGGCTTCGGTTCCTTCGCAAAAACAAGGAGGACGTTGGTCTCCGATGAATCCGGCATCGAAAGAAGAGACATCATATATTCCAGAATAGCGTCAGGGCCGGTCTTCGACTCACCGGCGCATCCGACGTACGGTTTCGGCCAGCGCGTTCACGGCCGCGTCGATCTCCTTGGCGGTGTTGTCTTTTCCGATCGAAAAGCGGACGGCCGCTGAAGCGGTCGCACGGTCGCGCCCGATCGCGCTCAAGACGTGGCTCGGCTCCATCGCTCCCGAAGTGCACGCAGACCCGGCCGAGACCATGACACCCTGCATGTCGAGATTTAAGATGAGCATCTCGCCGTCGATCGGAGCATCATCGACCGGAGGGAATGAGACGTTGACGATGTGCGGTGCAATGGCATCCTGGCTGTCGACCGGCGTGTTGAAGACGAACGGAGGATCGACGCGATCCCGGATACCCGCGACGAGTTGCTCCTGAAGCGATCGAATGTGCGAAACCCGCTCCTCGGCGGCCTCCACGGCCCGTTCGAGTGCTTCGGCGAAACCGACGACGGCCGGCACGTTTTCCGTTCCACCGCGGCGTTCACGTTCCTGTGAGCCGCCTTCGACGAGGCTTCCGAGATCGACGCCGCCGCGGACATAGAGACAGCCGATCCCTTTCGGCCCGTAAAACTTGTGTCCGGACACCGACAGCAGGTCGGTGCCGAGGTCGTTTACATTTACCCCGAGGAGGCCGGCCGTCTGCACGGCGTCACAGTGAAGCAGGACGTCGTGCTTGCGACAGACGTCGGCGATCTCGCGAATGCCGGTCAGCGTGCCGATTTCGTTGTTCGCGTGCATCAGCGATACCAGCTCCGTTTCCGGTCGTAACGCCGCGCGCACCTGCTCAACGGTTACGGCCCCCTGCACCCCGGGGTCCAGAAAGGTGACCTCGACCCCATCTCGCTGCAAGCGTTCGGCCGGTCGGAGGATGGCTTCGTGCTCGGCCGATGACGTGATGAGATGCGACGGGCGGTCAGATGATGTGGCGGCGAGGACGCCCTTCAGCGCGAAGTTGTCCGATTCGGTCCCGCCGCTAGTGAAAACGATCTCCCCGGGCTCTGCGCCCAGACAGGCGGCCACCCGTTCTCGGCTTTCCTCCACTGCGAACCGTGCCTGCCTGCCCATCTGATGGACCGAAGACGCATTACCAAACCGATCCCGCATGTGCGGAAGCATCACGTCCAGAACAGCCGGATCCAGGGCGGTCGTCGCTGCATGGTCGAGGTACATTCGCTCCATCAATCGAGGTGTTCGGTGTCCGAGGTGAACGCATGAATGGTACGGAGTGTAGCCGGGTCCGTTCTTTGACCCCTGTGCGGCGCACCACGGTGAACAAAGGCGAGAAGCGTGCTTAATAACGGTCGGTCGATTTTCGTCCCCGTCCCCTCATCTGAAACACGGTTTTATGGACAAGTTTGTCATCGAAGGTCCCCGCACTCTGTCCGGCTCCCTCACGGTCGGCGGTTCCAAAAACACCGCTCTGCCACTGATGGCTGCCGCTGTGCTCGCGGAGGGGACGACGAGGGTGACGAACGTGCCGGATCTGCGCGATGTCCACACGCTGTCGAAGGTGATTCGGGTGACGGGTCCCGATGTCACCGTCCGTCCGGACGAGCATGCCATCGAAATCAACGCATCGACCGTCGACGAGCCCGTCGCCCCATACGAACTTGTAAAGAAGATGCGAGCCTCCTTCTACATGCTCGGCGCGCTTGTGGGTCGGTGTGGCCGGGCACGGGTGTCGCTTCCGGGCGGCTGCGCCTGGGGACCGAGACCCGTCGACCTGCACATCGAGGGGATGAAGCAGTTCGGTGCGGAGATCGAATTGGATGAAGGATACGTCGTGGCGAAGGCAACGGGCGGACGGCTGAGCGGCGGTACCTTTCGCATGGAGCCGTCGAGTGTGGGGGCGACCGTCAACCTGCTTCTCGGCGCCGTCACGGCCCGCGGCGGGTCGAAGATCGAGAACGCGGCGATGGAACCAGACGTGGTCGCATTCGGGGAGGCGCTGAAAAAGATGGGCGCACAAATCGACGGGCTCGGGACGCGGACGATCGAGATTCAGGGCGTCGACGCGCTCACACCGATCGAGGTTCGCAACACTCCGGACCGCATCGAGATGGGTACATTCATGATCCTGGCCGCGATGGCGGGGGAGCCGGGAGAGCCGTTCGAGATCAACAACGGAAATCACGAACATCTCGGACAGGCGTTCAAAGACTACTTTCGCGGCACGGGCGCTGAGACGAAATACACCGACGAGGGGGCCGTCGTCACGCCCCCTGAGACCGTCACGCCGGTTTCGATTCGGACAGAAACATATCCAGGCTTTCCGACGGATCTGCAGGCGCAGTGGACGGTCATGCTCGCCACGGCCGACGGAGAGGCCACTGTCACGGATACGATTTACGACGACCGCTTCAAGCATGTCCCCGAACTGCAGCGCCTCGGTATCGACGTCACCGTCGACGGCAACGCGGCGACCGTTCGCGGTGGTCAGCCGATCAAAGGAGCCCAGGTCATGAGCACCGACCTGCGCGCGAGCGTGTCCCTGGTCATGGCGGGTATTGTCGCATCCGGCCGCACGGACGTTCTTCGCATCTACCACCTGGATCGGGGCTACGAGAACCTCGCAACGAAGCTTCGTAGCGCAGGGGCGAACATCGAACGGCAGCAATATGACGAGTTCGCGGAGCCGGAGCGCAAAGCGTAACCCCGGACGGGGGCTTCGTCAGAATTGCGCGCTCACGTTCACCCGGAACGTGTGGATAACGTCCGCCGCGGCGGGAGCGCGGCCGTCGTATGCGAACGTTGCGCGGATGTTGCCGCTGACCTGATACTCGCCCCTCGCGCCCCAGAGGTAGGATCGTCCAGGCCCGCGCCCCTCCGTGAGTTCGAAACGCGCCAGTCCGGCTGCATCCCCGTCGAGGACGATGTCAGCGACCTCACCGTTGGCCGTCACGCGAAAGCGCCCGGCGGTCGCCCAGGTCACCTCGACCGGGACCCTCAGAAGGCGAACGTTGCGATTCCCGATGGCGTCCTTTTTTGCTGCAATGGCCGCCGACCCGGTCAGGCTCCATTCAGCGGACGGGCGGAACGATACTTCCGGCTGGATTTGCTGCGCGAAAATGTCGTAGCTCCGCGTGTCGGAGAACGCTTCGCTGATCGATCGATCCGCCTGCACGGTACCCGAAAGGCGGACCGTCCATGCCGGACTCATGCGCAACCGCGTGGCGGCTTCCCATGCATTCAAAAAGGAGCGCTCTTGCCCCGCCGCGCGTTCCGTGAGGCCCCGCGCCTGCGTCCAGGTTACGTCTACACCCGCACGACGACTCTGGGGAAACAAAAGCACATCTTGCTGAAGGCGGAGGGTGCCGTCAACCGTTTCCCCCTCCTGCCGGAGCGCGTCGGGATTCAATAGATACAGATCGGTCAGCCGGTCGGACCGGCTTTTCTCTTGAATCTCGATGGTTGAGCGCGTCTCCAGTCGAGAGAACCACCGTTGCCATCGGGCGGTTGAGGTCCGCCAGATCCGCCGCGGTTCCCATCGGACGCGCAGCCGCGTGTCGATGCTCACGACCGACGCGAGAGAGTCCGACGGCACGAAGCTCTGGACGTAGGCTCCTTCGTTGGGCGTGGTCTCGGGCACGAACTCGTCGACCTGTTGAAGGCCGTCGCCGTTGTCATCCGTCCACACGAACTGACCGAGCTCCGGGCCCGTGCGCACATAAACCTCTTGAAGCGTCGGTTCCCGTTCCGTGCGGGCATCGTAAAAGAGGCGCGCATCGATGGCACGGTCCAGCGGTTGCGTGCCTGCATCCAGCTGCAGAATGAGCGACTCCGTATCGCTGCGCCCGGTGCGCTTGAAAGGCTCCGTGAAGCGCCGGACGCGGTAGCCGGTCTGAACGGACACGTCGTATGGCTGCACCGGCGCCCACGCCGCAGCGGCCGTGGCCGTTACAGCGCGCGCCGCACGGAGCGTCCGGCCGTTCAGCGTTTCGTCTTCCAGACGATACGCTACCCGGCTGTCCACGTCGAGACGACCGGCCGTCACTGCCACTCCGGGCTCCCACTCGGTGAAAGCGAAGGCACCAGTCGTCGCCTGGTCCGTTGCCGCGTCCCGCTGATCTCGAACTTCGCGGTCAAAGCGAATCGACGGCTCAAGAATTCCAAACGGCTGACGAATCTCGTGCTGCTGTCGGGTCCACGTCCCCCGCGTCCCTGCGATACGATTCCGGCTATCGACCCGCTCGGCCGAAACCGCTATTCGCGGAAGTCCCGTTTCCTGGAGGCGAACGCGTCCGCGAGCCTGTCGGGCATCGAACGCGTCGCCGAAGCGGAGTCGACCGAGCGAGCCGGACGCGGTCGACTGGTCGCTCCACGCCCAGGTCATCTCCGCGCGGTCCAGAACCTCTTCTCCCGCCTCGACAACACCCGCGGCCGGCGAGGACCCCGTCCGGGCGAGATTCCACTCCCGGTTGAACTCGATGTCCCGGCTCTGGTCAAACGTCTGAAACGTCTGGCCGCGCACTCGCCGCCGAGCCAAGAGGGACACCTCGCCGAGGGACGTTTTGCCCGCCTCGATCGAGACGGGCAGGATCCGCGCACCGGCCAGATATCCGCGTCCGACGTCATTTGCCCGATCCAGCGGGGAGAACCGGTTATCGTCGTTCATCGAGCGCGCCCACTCGCCGAACAGTTGCACGCCGGAGACCGGCTCGACCTGCGCGGTTAGATCAATAAGCTGCTGCATTTGCGGCCGTGGGATCGGTTGTAGGGGTTGGTACTCGCCCTGTCCCGGACCGCGATACTCGTACAGAATGCCATTCTGCTGCCGTCCCACCCGGACGTACGCCCCGTTTCCAGATCCGACCCGCGCAAAGTCAACCCGGAATACCTCGGTGCCTTCGTCCGGGGCTTCCTCCAGCGCAACGAAAACAGTATCGGATCCCGCCGGCGTGGACCGGATGTCTCGGCGATAGAAGATGTAGGGCGCTTCCGGATCGAACTCGACGCGCCGCGCCCCGCTCCGTACGGCCGGGTCGTCCCCGGCATTTACGAGTGCAAGAGAATCCTCCGGCGACAAATTGAAGGCCGCCCCGAAGTCCTGACCGTCTGCCTCCCGCAGATACGACGCGCCGACCGATACGCGTGGCCGACCGTTCTCATTGGCCCAGACGGCCGCATCGGCGCGTCCCCCGACCAGCGTTCGATCGAACTGGGACGTGCGGTACTGAAATTCGACCGTGATCCGCTGATCGTCGGTGATGATGCGATTCGACGTGAAGGTGAGCTCCGCTCGCGTGTAATCGATGATGTAGTCATTGGTGCGTCCCCGTTCCAGGCGTTGACCGTCGAGATACACACGCTCCGTGCCGGCCACGATCACGACGAACCGCTCGCCTTCCGCCCCTTCGAGCCGATACGGTCCCTGGACGCCGTCGATCGGCTGGATGTCCTGCGTTCGGTACTGTCCGCGAGAAACTGCGCCGAAGACCGTCGCCTCCCCCTGCTTCAGTCCGAGCGCCGGTCCGAGCGTCGCACTACGAACGGTTGCCCCCTGGATTTTACGGTTAAAGACGCCGAACTCAGTCCCGGTAAAGGACACGTCCACATCACCCAGTTGCAGCACGGCCTGCGGCGTTTCGAGCTCGATGAATACCCGGTCGAAGTCGTCGAGGCGGCGTGTCGTCCCCTCCGGCTGAATCGGCGTATTCTGGTCGGTCAGGAGGGCACGCACCGCGACATCGTCGGTCAGATTCCCCTCCAGTTGCAGGCGGAGGCCGGACTCGATTCCGGCGTCCTGGTTCGTGCCGCCGGTCACGCCGCGCGAAATGGACCCGGATCGTTGAAGATCGACGCCGGCAAAGGGGTCGAACGTGCGGAGGGTGTCGCTTCCCTCCTCCTCGACTACGACGTAGCCGGTGTTGGCGAGCGTGTCAACCGGAGCCCGGCGCGCATCCGGTCGAATCGTATCGGCTCGTGCGGGCCTGCCAGGCGCCGCAGCCGTATTCTCGGGCGATGCGGTCCGGAGCGTATCGATCGAGCGTCGCCGGTAGACCGGGCGCAGATCCAGGGGAAACGTCCGGTAAACGGCTATCAGCGTGTCGCTTCGCGTCAGCCGCCGGAGCGGGCGCACCCAGAGCCGTCCGGGCACAGCCTCGACCTGCACCGCGGCTGCGGGCAGCGGCGTGCCGTTCCGCTCGACTCGCAGCGTGCTCGCCATGACGAACGGCCGAATCTGATACGGCTGCGGGGCGCCAGCATTGAGCGTGTCACGATGAACGGTCGAAGTGTCCTGTCTCGGTACCGACCGGGTCGACCCCTGCTGCGCGGCCGCCGGAGCCGGTCGTAAAAACCCCGCGACCAGAATCAGCACGAATAAGACACCGATGTGCCTCTTCGGGTCCGTCTGTACAGATGT
>NZ_DAXETW010000010.1:0-77893 GCF_051155795.1 Longibacter sp. | reverse complement strand
GTGTTGCGAAGCGCGGCGACCCATGCCTGCGCAGCCTCGGTGGCGTCGGCAGGCCGGAGAACGGTCACGTTCGGGATGGCCCGCAGCGCCGACAGGTGCTCGATCGGCTGGTGGGTCGGTCCGTCCTCGCCCAGGCCAATGCTGTCATGCGTGAGCACGTAAATGACGGGCTGCCCCATCAGCGCGCTGAGCCGGAGCGACGGACGAAGGTAATCGCTGAAGATCAAAAACGTCCCGACGTATGGGCGCACCCCGCCGTGCAGCGTCATACCATTGGCCGCAGCCGCCATGGCGTGCTCGCGAACGCCGAAGCGAAAGTACTGACCCGCCGGATTGTCCTTCTGAAAGTCGGTGCGACCGTCCACCTCGGTCTTGTTGGAGCCGCTCAGATCGGCGGAACCGCCCACGAGCATGTCGCCGATCACGGGAGCGAGTGCAGACAGCGTCTTGCCGCTCGCTTTTCTCGTGGCGAGCTCCGCACCGGCATCGAACGACGGCACCACGCTCTCGAGGTCGTCCGGAAGTTCTCCTGCCATCCAGGCGTCGAACCGGTCTGCTGCATCCGGGCTTTCGACGCGGAACTGCTGATAGCGCCCGTTCCACTCGGCCTGAAGCGCAGCGCCCTGGTCGACGGAGGCGCGCATGTGCTCGCGGACATCGTCCGGCACGTGGAACGTTTTGTCTGTCGGCCACCCGAGATTCTCCTTCGTAAGATTGACCTCATCGGCGCCGAGCGGCGAGCCGTGCGCGGCCGCCGTGTCCTGCTGGTTCGGACTGCCGTAGCCGATGCTGGTCTTCACGACGATGAGCGACGGTCGGTCCGTCTCCGTTTTCGCCTCCAGGATGGCGCGATCGATAGCTTCCAGATCGTTGCCGTCTTCTACCGTAACGACGTGCCAGCCGTAGGCGTCGAATCGCTTCTCGACGTCCTCGGTAAAGGCGATGTCCGTGGACCCGTCGATGGAGATCTCGTTGTCATCATACAGGTAGATCAGCTTGCCGAGGCCGAGGTGGCCGGCAAGCGACGCCGCTTCCGAGGCCACCCCTTCCATCAGATCACCGTCGCTGACGATGCCGTACGTGTAGTGGTCCACCAGCTCGCCGTTCGCTCCGGGTTTGTCGTTGAAGTTCGCGGCCAGATAGCGCTCGGCAATCGCCATACCGACGCCGTTGCCGAAGCCCTGCCCAAGAGGGCCCGTGGTCGTTTCAACCCCCGGCGTTTCATGTACCTCCGGGTGGCCGGGCGTGATGCTTCCCCACTGTCGGAAGTTCTTGATCTCGTCGAGGGGGAGGTCGTAGCCGGTGAGGTGAAGCAACGAATACAGCAGCATGGAGCCATGACCCGCGCTCAGGACGAAGCGGTCACGGTCGACCCACTGCGGATCCGACGGGTTGTGGCGGAGATGACGCGTCCAGAGGACGTACGCCATCGGCGCGGCACCCATCGGCATGCCGGGATGACCGCTGCCGGCTCTCTCGACCGCGTCCACGGCCAGAAAGCGAATGGTGTTAATGGTGCGCTCGTCGAGCTCGGTCGGCTGAATCAGGTCGAGAATAGATGCGTCGGGCATGAGGCGGGAACGATGGCGGGGAATCGGGTGGGTCGCGGCGCGGTCACCGCCAGGCCGGTACAGAGCAGGGTAGGCGGTAGCCCTTGGGCACGGCGGTTGGCCTGTTGGCACGTACCTAATAAAGGCAATCGCCGGGCAGAGATGCAGCGCCTTTCTGAAAGATACAGTCAAATGGACGTGAAAGGGTTGCATCGCTAAAGGAGACTCGCGCCTCAACCGGCCGCCGACTCAATGAGCGATCCCATGCACTCAACGGTCCGGCTGTCGGCCCTCACGAAGCGGCCGTTGATCATGACGGTCGGCGTGCTGTCAACCCCGACGCGCTGCGCCTGCTGGTATACGAGCCGGATCGCGCCCATGTGCCGGTCTTCCTCGATCGCCGATTGCAGGGTCTGTTCGTCCATCCCGATCGACTCCGCGATGTCCACCAGTTGATCGGTGGAGAGCCCCGCGGGCGACTGCCGCTCGTACTGAGCGTTGAGCATCTTCAAAAAGGATCCAGCACGGTGTGCGGCGTACAGCGCTTCGATCTGGTTAACCGATTTCTGTCCCAGGGGGATCGGCTTGAACACAAATCGGACCCGGTCCCCGTACTCGTCAATGAGGCGTTTCATGACGGTGTGAAACGTTGCGCAGTGCGGGCAATTCGGATCGAAGAACTCGACGACGGTAACGGCGTCGGCATTTTCGGCACCCACGGTCGGGTCGTCCATGCCAACCAGCGTCTTGTATTGCTGGACCGTGCTCCGCGACTCGTCATACCCGCAGACGGCCGGCCCGGAATCAGACGCGCGAACAGCCGGCGCAGCGATTGACGTGGTCACAGACGCCGTGCGGTCCACGCCGGGTGCGCCGTTGTTAGCGGAGAGCGCGTCATACGCGGCGTAGTCGGCACCGACCAGAACGATCGTAAGCGCGACCAGGTAGAGGACAAGCACCGCCTCTCGACGGAACGTCCGCGGGGTGAAGGAGGAGGAAGCCATCAGAGCAGATCGGGTACGAGGAGAAACGAAGGTTGATGCCACGACGAAGGCGAGCGAGAGGCCCAGCGAAACACCCGTCAGGACGGCGATGGCCCCTGAACCGCCCGGTCCGTCGCTCGCCGCCACAAGGTAGTACGTTGTCAGTCCGCCCGCTCCAGCCAGAAGGATCAACCGCGCCAGTGCGACCCACCGGCTATACCGGGGGGCCAGATAGGAGACGACGAAAAACAGAATGCTCACAAGTGCTACGATGGCCAGGAGACCGGTCATGACCTCCAGGGAGGGAAGGCCGGTCACGAAGGGCATACCGCCGTGGATGGCGCGGCTACACGACGCCAGATCCCCCGGTACGAGGTTCAGGCCCAGGCAGCCATTCGGAAACCCGACCGTGAGCTGCAGCCCCGCGTGCATGTTGACGACGATTCCGAGCAGCGATGCGATGAGGACGGTCCGCTCCATTACCGGGCGATACGCGGATACGTAAAGCAGGAGAGCGCGCGATGACATGCAACCGAAACGGGAGCGACGGGAAGATTTCTCGGCGCGCGACGCACTGCATCGGGGTGGCGCCGGTAGCGGTTGCACTCAAGACGCCACGTTCCGTTAAGTTCCACCAATTGCACGCTGGCCCTCGCCTTCCCCTTTCCGGTTCCCTTTTCCGGTATTCGTGTACGTTCCCACCCGTTGGTCGCCGTCTCTGTACCGCCTTCTGCAGCCGGCGTATGACCCATTCGCCCACCTCGTGTCCCGCGAGGCCCGATGCCGCGCCGTGTCAGCCCTCGACCCACCCCTCGGTGCGGTGGTACTCGTTGCCGGGTGCGGCACCGGCCTGTCCCTCCCACCGCTCGCGGACGCCATGCACAACGGCTGGATCGAAGCGGTCGACACCGCCCCGGCCATGCTGCGAAAGGCACGCCGACGAGCCGACACCTACCGATCGGCGGAAACCGGAATCGGGGTTCGGCTGGAAAACATCATCGATCTTCCCTATCCAAACGACACCTTCGACGCCATCCTCTCGGCCTACGTCCTCGACCTCCTCCCGCCTGTGGAACGGCGCCGCGCGTCCCGCGAGCTTGCCCGGATCATCCGACCGGGCGGACGCCTCGTCACCGTCACACCTGCTCTTCCGACGCAAGCGGACGAACATCTCTGGCGGCACCTCGCACGGCTGCTGCCCCCGCTTCTCGGCGGCGGCCACCCCGTCGACCTCCGCCTCCTACTTCGGGAGACCGGCTGGCGAATCAAGACAGCCGAGAGGAGCCGAAACGCCGGCCTGGCCAGTCAAATAATCACGGCACGCCGACCGTGACGCGCCCGCGAACAGCGAACAGCCGGCCGCGTCTCGCGTACCCGCCCCCTTCGTTGATCGCCCTCAATACAGATGGTCCCGTGGACGAGTTTATCTCACTCAATCCGATCCTGGTCCAGCGACTGATTGGCACGCTGATCATCGTCCTCGCCGCCCTCGTCCTCACGGCCATCGGCCGTCGGATCGCACTCGCGACGTTCGACGAGCAAGCCCGCCAGTACATCGCGTCCAAGTGGCTCTCACGCCTCATCTGGCTCGTTGCCATCACGTTGGCCGTCGCGCTCTGGTCGCCAAACGCCAGCCAGTTCATCACCGTCCTCACCATCATCGGAGCCGGCCTCGCCGTGGCGTTGCGCGATGTCCTCCTCAGCTTCGTCGGATGGCTCCACCTGCAGCTCCATCCTCCCTTCCGGCGCGGCGACCGGGTCGAGATCAACGGGGTCCGCGGCGACGTTGTCGACATTGGGCTCACGCAAACCACCATGCTGGAGGTCGGCGAATGGGTCGAAGCACACCAGAGCACCGGTCGCCTGGTTCACGTTCCGAACGGCTGGATCTACATCCACGGCGTCAAAAATTATACGGAAGGCTTCGAATTCCTCTGGTTCGAGCAGTCGATCATCGTCACGTTCGAATCCGACTGGGAAGCGGCTCGGGACATCGTCCTGGAGATCGCCTACGACACGGTCCCGAACTGCGAGGATCCGGCACGCCAGCAGCTCCGCGAGATGACGAGCGAATACCTTGTCCAGATGAACGTCCTCACACCGTACGTATATGTCTCCCTCGCCGACGCCGGCGTCAAGCTCACGCTGCGCCACCTGACCCCGGCACGAGGGCGACGCTCGGTTCGGCACGACCTCATTTCTGAAATCCTCCGCCGGTTTCAGGCCCACGAAAACATCGCCATCGCCTACCCGACCTACCGCGTCGACGCCGGCCCGGTCGCGTCGCCCTCTGTGCCGCAGCCAAGCGCAGAGGGATAACGATTGCCTGACTCCGTTGGTCGGACGATTGAGGCTTGTTTCTGGGTAAAGCGGGGACACGTACGTGCCACGGCGCGGCTTCAGCCGGGGCCGCTGCTTCCGCGGGGCGCGCTGAGAAACTGTTGTCTGCAGGCAGCCGCTCCGCCTCAAGCCCCCGCGGCCCCGTCGGCCCACACCGAGACGGATACCAGGTCGGCCGTTCAGGGACGATCCTGCAACAAACCCGTTGGCTTTCGCCCATCACATTATTTTCAACGGCTACAGACTTGCACAAGCCGACGATTCTGCGTACCGTTCGGATACTATGACCGAAGCAACGAACAACACGACGTGGCACTGGTGGTGGCCCGAATCCCGGGTCCAGGGTCGCACGTGGATGAGTGTTGTGTCGGAATAGGTTCGGAACCGATAGCGCGTGCCCCCTGACCCGCTGCTTCCCTCGAGGCAGTGGGTTTTTGTTGTTTCCCCCTTCTCGTCCGATTCCGCCCCCGATCTTCATGACGCAAGAGGAGTTCATTTCGATCGTCGCCACGGCCCGCCGGGACGGCTCGTCACACATCGTCGTGCCCGTGCCAGTCCGCCGTTCGGCCGACCTGCTCACTCCCGTGTCGGCCTTCCTTTCGCTGCGCCAGGACGCGCCCTACAGCTTTCTACTGGAGAGCGTCGAAGGCGGCGAAAAACTCGCCCGCTACTCGTTTCTCGGGCGCGACCCCTATCGCATCGTGCGCGCAACGGACAACGGTGCGGACGTCACGACCGATACCCGCCGCGTTCCCGGCGAGGCGCTCCGCCACGAGCCGGACGGCAACATTTTCGAGGTCCTGGCCGACCTGATGGACCGCTACGACGAGGTGGATGTGCCCGGCCTCCCACGCCTCACGGGCGGCGCCGTCGGCTACATGGCCTACGACACGGTTCGCCTGATCGAAGATCTGCCGGACGCCCCGCCGGACGACCTCGAACTACCGGATGCCGTCTGGGCCTTCTACGACACGGTCACCGCCTTCGACCACGTCCGGCACCAGGTCGTTATGATCGCGCATGCCTTCGTCGACCCGGATACCGACCCCGCGGCAGCCTATCGGGAAGCCCAGCGACGCCTCCAGCGGCTCGAATCCGACCTCGTCCAACCGCCCGTCAGCGGCGCACCGGTGGGCCTCAAAGGAGACGGGATGACGTCGAACTTCGAACCGGAATCGTTCGAGGAAGCCGTCCGAACCGCCCAGCAACACGTATACGAAGGCGACATTTTTCAGGTCGTCCTCTCCCAGCGGTTCGAGATGTCGTTCGACGGGGATCGTTTCAACCTGTACCGGGCCCTGCGCCAGGTCAACCCGTCTCCCTACCTCTTCTACCTGGACTTCGACGATATCGCCCTCGTGGGATCGTCGCCGGAGGTACTGGTTCGGGTCGAAGACGGACGAGCCGAAGTGCTCCCGATCGCCGGCACGCGCCCGCGCGGCGCAGACGAAACGGAAGACGCCGACCTGGCCGACGAGCTACTTTCCGACCCCAAAGAGCGCGCTGAACACCTGATGCTCGTCGATCTCGGGCGAAACGACCTCGGGCGTGTATGTGCCTACGACTCCGTCGACGTCGAACGTTACGCCTTCATCGAACGCTACTCGCACGTCATGCACATCGTGTCGTCGGTTGCGGGCGACGTGGCCGAGCAGCACGGACCGATGGACGTGCTCGCGGCCTGCTTTCCGGCCGGGACCGTCAGCGGTGCACCGAAGGTCCGCGCCATGGAAATTATCGACGAACTGGAACCGGGCCGCCGGGGAATTTATGCCGGGGCCGTTGGCTACCTCGATTTCAGCGGCACCCTCGACACCTGCATCGCCATCCGGACCATGGTCGTGAAGGGCGACTCGATCTTCGTGCAGGCCGGTGCCGGCATCGTCGCCGACAGCGACCCAGCCGCCGAGTACGAGGAAACGCGCAACAAGGCCGCCGCCCTGCGCGAGGCGATACACGTGGCCTCCGAAGGCCTTCTCTGAACCCAACCCGAAGAACGGCGGTCCGTGCCGCCACACGTCCCCCAGACGCGCGCATCCTCGCCCATTCTTGGAGAGGGATTGAAGGCCAAACCTCGCGCCCGCCCGACCGTACCCACAATCTCCATCCGACCCGGAATACGCGCTTTCGACAGGGATCCCGTTCCATGCTGCACACCCGAAGCGCGTATCCCGGTCTCCTACACTCTCTGACTCCCCTTCCTATGCCGAACAAACTGAAAGAACTGCTGCTGGGACGAGGCTGGGCCGGCCGCACCATCACGCGGGCCGAAACGGTCGAACGCCTCAACCCGATCGTCAAGGAGCATATCGTACTGAACCACCACTACGAGGCCGCCCTCCGGTCGATGAAGCGGCAGGATATGATCGTCGCCCTCAAAGCCATGCAGCGGACCGCGCGCATGGACGTCGGCAAGCTGTCGGAGACCATTTTCAGCGCCGGAGGCAGCGCCTACAACGGCACCGACCTGGAGCCTGACGCGTACGACCTCGGCGACAACGGTTTCGAGATCATGAACACGCTCATCGACATGGAGCGCAGCTTCAAGGACCGAGTCGTGGAGGAGAGAGAGGAAATCGAACATCAGATCCGTACCCGCGCGATCCTTGAACTCGTCACGTCCAACAGCCAGGACCGGCTCAAGGGCCTCGAGAAAATGAAAAGTGAACTCGCCCGCGGCTGATTTCCCTCCCACGCGGCGCCCGGCGCCGACCCGTTCGACCCGTTTTTCCTCTCCCGACACGCATGCCTACCGACGCTCCCTCCACCGACTCCGCTGCCGGCAGCAATGCCCCCGTTGAACCCGACTTCGACACCGTCGTGGTGTCCGGTATTCAGCCCTCTGGGCGGCTTCACTTCGGCAACTATTTCGGTGCCATCCGGCAGCACATCGACCTGCATAGCCGGCACGAGGCATATTACTTCATCGTGAACTATCACGCGATGACCACCGTGCAGGACGCCGACGCCCTCCGCGAGCACACGCTGGACGTCGCGCTGGACTACCTCGCTCTCGGCTTCGACCCCGAGGAGGCGGCCCTCTTCTGCCAGAGCGACGTGCCGGAGGTGACGGAGCTGATGTGGATGCTCCTCAACCTCATTCCAACCAGCCGGCTGGAGAAGGCCGTCGCATACAAGGAGAAGGTGAATGCAGGCCTGACGCCCAACGCCGGCCTGTTTACATACCCCGTCCTTCAGGCCGCAGACATCCTCGCCTATCAGGGCACGCTCGTCCCCGTCGGGGCCGATCAGAAGCAAAATCTGGAGATCGCCCGCGACTGCGCGCGTTGGTTCAACCACACGTACACACCAGAAGAGCCGCTCTTCCCGGTCCCCGAGCCTCACATCCTCGATGACGTAGCCGTTGTGCCCGGCATCGACGGGCAGAAGATGTCGAAGAGCTATGGCAATACGATCGGTATCTTCGATGAGGGCAAAACGCTGAAGAAGAAGGTGATGAACATCGTGACCGACTCCACGCCGCTCGACGAGCCGAAGGATCCGGAGGCGTGCAACGTCTTCGCGCTCATCAAGCTCTTTGCCGACGCCGAAACGCAGGCCGAAATTGCCGACAACTACCGCGCCGGCGGCTACGGGTACGGCCACGCGAAAAAGGCGCTTCTGCAACTCATCACCGAAAACTTTGCCGACGCCCGCGCCCGCCGCAAAGAACTCGCCGCCCGCCCCGACTACGTCCATGACGTCCTGAAGGCCGGCGCCGATCGCGCCCGCGCCACCGTCGAACCGGTAATGGCAAAGGCCCGGGAGCTGGCGGGACTGGTTTCCGCCCGGTAGGGCGGTGTGAGAGTGTGTAGGCGTGAAAGTACCAATATAATAACGTATTTGACCGATCACATAACTTATCGTATATTTCTATTAATAAGCTGGTGGGTTATGGTTTGCGACGTTAAAGATCGACGGGTGGATCGAGGTGCGTTCGATTGCGCTGACGAAATCCTTCGGTTAAGCATGGGTTGGCCGCTGCATGAACAGTACGCGATAACCGTCCGAATCCGGCGCTCGTCCCGGTCTGTCTTCGCAAACATTGGGTAGGCCAGGGTCAAGTGAGATTACCCGAAATACGTTTCGAGTAAGCTGTCAGATGCTCTGAGCGAAGCCTCGGAACCCATCGTATGGCTCGACTTCGCAAGTGAACATGGCTACCTCTCGACCGAAACGGAAGAACTTGAGACCCGACATCGTCGAATCATCAGCGGCCTCGTCAAGATGATGGGTAACGCAGAGCGATGGTGCCGGACGCCCAAATAACACTAAAGGACGTCCCCCGTGTGCACCATCTAACGTTCAAACCTTCAGACGTTCAAACCCTCAAACTTTCACACCTTCACACATCAATACTTTCGCACTTTCACACCTTTACGCCTGCCGTCCATGATCCTCATCATCGATAACTACGACAGCTTCACGTACAACCTGGTGCATCTCGTCGGGCGGCATACCGACGAACTGGAGGTGATCCGGAACGACGATCTGACCATCGCGCAGGTGCGGGAGATGAAGCCGGACGGCATCCTCATCTCGCCGGGTCCGGGTCGACCGGCGGAGGCGGGCATCACCGAAGGTGTCATTGAAGAGCTCGGGGCAGGCACGCCCATCTTCGGGGTGTGCCTCGGCCATCAGGCTATCGGCGAGGTGTTTGGCGGGCGCATCACCCACGCGCAGGAGCTCATGCATGGAAAAACCAGCACCGTCTCCCACGACGGACGATCGGTTTTTCACGAGGTCGAGCAGAACTTTGACGCCACCCGCTACCACTCGCTGGTCGTGGACCGGGACTCGGTGCCGGACGAGCTCATCATTACGGCCGAGACCGACGATGGAACGGTCATGGGCCTGCGGCACCGCGACCTCCCGATTGAAGGCATCCAGTTTCACCCGGAAAGCGTTCTCACGAAAGCCGGACCCCGCATCATTGAGAACTGGCTGCGGTCTATCCCGACGATCCAGTTGAACGCCGCAGCGGCGTCGTAGCACCCCTGCTGCGGCGATGCACCCCACGCAACGCTTCGCCTTTCCCCATCCGACACGTCACCGCCGAATGAAGGAGTACCTGAACGTCATCGCCGATGGTCAGCCACTCACTCAGCCGCAGGCCGAATCCGCCATGCGCCAGATGATGTCGGGCGAAGCCCTGCCCGAGCACGTTTCCGCGTTACTGATGGGACTCCGCGCCCGAGGCGAGACGCTGGACGAACTCGTCGGCTTCACGAAAGTGATGCGCGAGTTTGCCGTCTCGGTCTCCATCGACGATCCGCACGCGATCGATCTGTGCGGAACGGGCGGCGACGGGGCCTCCACATTCAACATTTCCACCACGGCGGCCCTGATTGCGGCCGGCGCCGGGGCGACCGTTGCCAAACACGGCAACCGTTCCGTCTCCTCCAAGTCCGGGTCCGCAGATGTGCTGGAGCACCTCGGGGTACAGATTGAGCTTCAAAAGGAGGGCGTGGAATACTGCCTGAACGAGGTCGGGATTGCCTTCCTGTTCGCTCCCTACTTCCATCCGGCCATGCGACACGTGATGCCCGTGCGAAAAACCCTCGGCGTCCGGACCTTCTTCAACATCCTGGGCCCGCTCTGCAATCCAGCCGGGGTAAAGCGCCAGCTCGTGGGGGCGTTCAATACAAAAACTGCGCAGATGATGGTGCGCATCCTCGCCCGGCTCGACGCTCAACATGTCGTGACGCTGCATGCAAAGGACGGACTGGATGAAGTCTCAATCTCGGGTGAGACCACCCTGTTCGAGTACGACGAAGCCGACGGCGACGGTGTGCCGCGAAGCCGCGAGATTGGTCCCGAGCAGCACGACCTCGACCGCGCCCCCGTTTCCGCTCTTGCCGGAGGATCGGCCGCGGAGAACGCAGACATCCTTCGCGCTGTCCTCTCGGGTAAGGAAACCGGCCCCCGGCGCCACATTGCGGTCCTGAACGCGGCCTACGCGCTGCACACGAGCGGTCGCCACGACGACATCGATGCCTGCATCGAGGCCGCCAGAACGTCGATTGACAGCGGTAGCGCGACGGAAACGCTTGATCGCCTCATCGAGGCCTCCAACGACGCACCGACCGGGTGACGTGAACGGGCGGGATACGCGTTGCCTTGGTGCGTTTTGCTTTCGTGCCGTCTGCGAGGCTGCGTTTGTCGGTCGAGCGGTGCGCGATCTTTCAGCACGCTCTGCGACCTCCCACGCCCCCACCCTACTTCCTTCATCCCTCAGAGCCAACACAGCATGAGCATTCTCGATACAATCATCGACGATACCCGCGAACTCGTCGACCGGCGCAAGACAGAAACGCCGGTCCACGAGCTGGAGCAGCGGCCGTTCTACACCGACCGGGAGCCGCTCTCGATGATCGAGGCGCTCAAGGCGCGCGGGATGTCGTTCATCTGTGAGGTGAAAAAGGCGTCCCCGTCGAAGGGTGTAATCCGCGAGCCGTTCATGCCGGCGCAGATCGCCCAGTCGTACGCAAACCACGGCGCCAACGCGATCAGCGTCCTGACCGAACCGCTCCACTTCCAGGGCTCGCTCCAGAACCTCGCCTGGATCCGCGCACACGTCGAGGATGTCCCGATCATGCGGAAGGACTTCATCATCGACCCGTACCAGCTTGTCGAAGCCCGGGCCGTCGGAGCCGACGCGGTGCTGCTGATTGCAACCGTACTCGACGCCAAGCAACTGCGCCATCTGCATCAGGCGGCGACGGACCTTGGTCTGGGCTGCCTCGTCGAAGTCTATACACTCGATGACCTTGACAAAGTCGATTTCGATCAGGTCTCGATGCTCGGCGTCAACAACCGCGATCTCAACACCTTCGAGGTGGACGTCGAGAACTCATTGCGCATCTTCGAGCAGGTTCCGCGTAGCGTCGGGCGCGTCTCGGAAAGCGGGCTGAGCGATCCTGAAACGCTCGTTCGCCTCCGGCAGAACGGTGTCAACGGTGTTCTCATCGGTGAGCATTTCATGCGGGCCGACGATCCGGGGGAAGCGTTGGACGACGTCCGCTCCCGCGCCAAAGAAATCGCCCTGCAGCAGGCCTGATCTCTGCCGCCGCATCCCGCATCGCCACGGCTGTCCCCACTCTGAATTGCCTTCTCCATGCGCACCAAGCTGAAAATTTGCGGCATCACCGACCTCGCCGACGCCCGCTACCTTGCCGGTGAAGGCGTAGACTACCTCGGCTTCGTTCAACACGAAGACAGCCCGCGGTACGTCGTGCCCTCACTGGTGAGCGACATGCTGGAGTGGTTATACGGTCCGGAGTCGGTCGGCGTGTTCGTCAACACGAGCGCGGAGGAGGTGAATCAGATCTCTGCTACCGCCGGTTTCGACTACGTGCAGCTTCACGGGGAAGAATCGCCGGAGACGTGCCGTGCCATCGAGCGGCCGATTATCAAGGCCATTCGCGTTCGTCACGACGCGTCGTCGGACCAGCTCCGCGCGATCATGGAACGCTATGATGGTCTGGTAGAGCACTTTCTCCTCGACACGCACAACTCCAGCGTCTGGGGCGGCACCGGTGAGTCCTTCAACTGGCGCCTCGCACGCGAGCTATCAGCCGATTACTCCATTTTTCTGGCCGGTGGCATCGACGCCAGCAACGTCGACCGCGCGGTCAAGACCATGCGCCCGTTCGCGATCGACCTGTCCAGCGGCGTCGAGAGCGCACCCGGACAGAAGAGCTTCGAAAAGGTCGATGCGTTTCTCGACGCATTTCGCGGCGTGAACAAGGAGCTGGCGGACGCCGGCGCTTCCGACGACGCCGACGCCTGAACCTCTCGTGCACTCCATCGCCTGACGCTCTCGATGCCGTATCCGCCGGCCCGTACCGCCGCGTCCTTTCCTGCCCCTCTGCACGCAGACCTCAACGCTGATGCCTACATCCACCAACGCCTCTTCCCCTGCCTCCACCGACGCGGCGGCTCCCGGCGACGGCGCTCCGGCCTCCCGTTCGCCGGACGACGCGCGGGACGCGGTATCCTACACCGCTCCGAACCCGACGGGCCACTTCGGCCGCTACGGCGGTGCGTTCGTCCCTGAGATTCTCTACCCTGTGCTGGAAGACCTCAAGGCGGCGTACGCCGAAGCGCGGGTGGATCCGGAGTTCGACCGGCAGTACCGGCACCTGCTCCGCGAGTACGTCGGCCGCCCCACGCCGCTGTCGTTCTGCAATCGCCTGACGGACAACATCGGCGGCGCCAGAATCTACGCAAAGCGCGAAGACCTGTGCCACACCGGCGCTCACAAGATTAACAATACGATCGGGCAGATCCTGCTCGCCCGACGGATGGGCAAGACCCGGATCATCGCCGAGACGGGAGCCGGCCAGCACGGTGTGGCCACGGCGACGGTCTGCGCCAAATTCGGCATGGATTGCATCGTGTACATGGGGTCAGAGGACATTGAGCGCCAGCGGCTGAACGTGGAACGCATGGAACTGCTCGGCGCGGAGGTCCGACCGGCCACGAGCGGAAGCCAGACGCTGAAGGATGCAACTAACGAAGCCATCCGGGACTGGGTCTCAAACCCGGCCGATACGTTTTACATCATCGGCTCGGTCGTCGGCCCGCACCCCTACCCGATGATGGTGCGTGACTTCCACCGCGTCATCGGCGAGGAGACGCGGTCGCAGCTTCTCGAAATCGAAGGCCGGGAGACGCCGGACGCCGTTGTCGCGTGCGTCGGAGGGGGCTCCAATGCAATCGGCATCTGGTATCCGTTCATCGATGACACGGACGTTGCGCTGCACGGTGCGGAGGCCGCAGGCGAAGGCCTCCACGGCCGTCATGCCGCTACCCTCGCGAAGGGGACGCCAGGCGTCCTTCACGGCGCCATGAGTGTGATGCTCCAGGATCAAACGGGTCAAGTTGAAATCGCCCACAGCGTCTCGGCGGGCCTCGACTACCCCGGCATTGGACCCGAACACGCGTATCTCCGCGACCTGGACCGCGCACAGTACCATCCGGTCACCGATCAGGAGGCGCTGGACGGCGTCGAGCTGCTGTCGCAGACAGAGGGGATCATCCCCGCGCTCGAAACCGCGCATGCGGTGCACCTGCTTCCGGATCTGGCCCGCGACCTCGGCGACGATGCCGTGATCGTGTTTAACTGCTCCGGTCGCGGCGACAAGGACATGGAAACCATCGCGAAGCACCGGTAACGCGACGACCCGACCTCGTTCGCGTCCAGCGCCCCCTCTTTCGACCTCCGCCCTCCCCACTTCGACCTGTCACTTCCATGTCTCGACTCGACCAGACCTTCGCCGCTCTTCGCTCGCAGGGGGAAAAGGCGATGGGACTGTTTATGACGAACGGATTTCCAACCCCGGATGCGACCCTCTCCATCCTCCACGCAATCGATGACGCCGGCGTCGACTTCATCGAGCTCGGTATGCCGTTCAGTGATCCCCTTGCCGAAGGCCTTCCGATCCAGCGGTCCAGCGAACGGGCACTCTCCCACGGCGTCACGATGGACGACGCATTCGACACGGCTGCCGGTTTCCGCAAGAACAGCGACACCCCGCTTCTCCTGATGGGCTACGTCAACCCCGTGTTCAAGTACGGGCCGGACCGCTTCTGCGAGCGTGCTCAGGCCGCCGGCGTGGACGGTCTCATCCTGCCCGATGTACCGCCGGAGGAGGCCGGGTTTATCGCAGATGCCGCCAAGCGGCACGACCTCGACATCGTCTTTCTCATCGCCCCCAACACGAGTGATGAGCGAATCCGCCGCATCGACGAGCTTGCAAGCGGCTTTGTCTACGCGGTCAGCGTCACAGGACTCACGGGCAGCGCCCTTTCCGGCGATGTGGATGCCTACCTGAAGCGGGCCCGCTCCCTGGTAACGGACAACGCCCTTCTGGTCGGCTTCGGCATCAAGAGTCACGACGACGCCATGCAGCTCTCGGAGCACACGGACGGATTCATCGTCGGATCCGCGCTGATCAATCGCTGTGCCGAGATGTGGGACGACCCGTCGCTTTCCGACGAAGAACGGCTCGACGCGGTCCGCACCTTTGCGAGCGACCTCAAGTACGGTCCGGCAGCCGAGGTGGCCTGACAACACGGGAGCAATTTTCCGTCGTCTCCGTGTAGGGAGACGGCGATGCATCGTCCGTCCTCCAGACCCGCCCCCTGCCTACATGCCTACCCTTTCGCGCATTACGCCGTCCTATGCGGCCCTGTTAATCGCCGGTCTTCTTTCATCGATGACGCTGCTCGGATGCGAGGGCGACTTCCGGCCGCGTGCCGTTGGCGTCGAGGGGGAGATTACCGTCGTGATGGACAGCACGAGCTGGCAGGGTCCACTCGGCGACGCCTTCCGCGCGAACGTCGCGCCGTACGTTAACACACTCCCCCAGCCGGAACGGATGTTCTCCCTCCGGCAGATCGATCTGAACTCGCAGTCCACATACAACCGGGTTCAGGAGCAGAAGAATGTTGTCTTCATCGCTCCGCTCAGCGATACCACGAACGAAGCGAACTTCCTCCGCGACCGTCTATCGGAGGATGTCCGTCAGGCGGTGGAGGGCGGCGAGAACATCGTCGTTCCCCGTCCGAACCTGTGGCGCAAGAGCCAGCGCGTGTTTTACGTCACCGCTGGAACACCCGATGCCCTCATCCAGACGCTGGAGGGCCAGAGCGAGCGGATTCGCGAGACGTTTCGGGAGATCACACTCGAACGGATGCAGCGCGAGATGTTCGAAAAGGAGCGACAGTTTGCGATCGAGGATACGCTCATGGACACGCACGGCTTCGCGATCAACGTCCAGCACGACTACCAGATTGCCGAACAGGACACGACCGGTCCGCTGAAGTCTGTCTGGCTCGCCAGGGTCCTGTCCGACACGCGACGCGACCTGCTGGTGCACTACGTAGAAGATGCCTCCCCGAGCCTCATCACGCCCGAGTGGATCGTCAGCACCCGCGACTCCCTGACCCGTCAGTACATCCGGGGAAGCGTAGCCGGCTTTGCTCGCATCGACAAGCGGCGCGAGTTGGACACGGAGGAGTCGGACTTTCTGGGACGCTACGGCTATCAGACGCAGGGCCTCTGGCACCTGGTTGCCGACCCGGACAGTGTCGACATCGACGGCGATTACGAGGACCAGCAGTACGTTGAGATGGGCGGAGGCGGCCCGTTCGTGAACTACAGCTTCTACGACCAGGCGTCCGGCCGGGTGTACATGATTGACGGCTCGGTCTTCGCCCCGACGTACGACAAGCTCCAGTTCCTCCGGCAGATGATGGTCATCGCCCGGACGTTTCGAACGGAGCGTGAGATGAACCAGGCACAAGCGGAGCAGGCAGCGATGATGACACCGGTGCTCCCGCTCCAGGCGCCTTCCTCCTCCGCACAATAGCTGCGTCTCCGTTTGACGGAAGGATCGATCCGATCATGCCCTCCTCGTCCACCTCGTTCTCGCGGCGAACCTGCGCCGGTCTCGCGCTTGCCGTGGCCGGACTCGTGCTTGTCCTGAGTAGCGGTTGCTCGGTCGACGACGCGGAGGGGCCCGTCGCCGACTCCACCATGGTGCCGCTCCTGATCGACCTGCATCTCTTCCGGGCGCGGTCTACGTTCCGGAATCGTCCGGAGCTGTCAGACTCCATCTTTGCCGCTCGCGACTCGATCTTCGCCCGTCGGGGCGTTTCCCGCACGCAGATGGAGGAGATGATGAACGTGTACGCCCGCAACCCCGAACGGTACACCGACCTTTACACGACAGTCATCGACTCGCTAAACGCCCTTCGTGTGACGCTCTCACGGGCGAGCCGTGACTCCTCGCTCCTCGATTCTCTGATTCGAAATCCCCCGCCCGACGCTCGGCGATCCCCGTAATCGGCCCGTAGTCTTCATCGGTGGCATCCCCGGCACATCGGCCGTCGTTCCGGGCACCACGCTCCGACCGGTCCCGTCCATTTTTCTTATCGAGTTAGAGGAATCGGTCGGCCTTTTCAGTAACCGAATAGTGCTCGTCGAGGGGATCTTCCAGGCGAAGGTAGTCGTGCCGAACGAGCCAGTCGACAAGCCGGTCCACGCGGTACCGGACCGGCCGATCTGCCTCTTGAAACCACGAGGCACGGGGTTCCCCGTCTGCCACGTTTCGAAGAATGCCCCGAAGCGCATCTTCGTCGTCCGGCGTGATAGCTACCTCATCGTGCCGCCCCACGCAGATGTCGCACGTTCCGCATCGCTCGGGCGCCGATTCCCCGAAGTAGGTAAGTAAGAATCGGCGGCGGCAACCGGACGACCGGGCGTAGCGAAGCATGTACGAAAGGCGCCTCTCGGCACGCTTCCGCGCACTCTGTACCGCCCGGTCGTCAACGGGTAATTTCTGTGCACGCGGCATCGTGAGTTCAACCCGTTGCGCATCGCCGGGCGGGTGCCACTGTAGCAGACCGCGCTCGGCGAGGTAGTGCAGCCCTCTCGATACCCGCTCCCGGTCGAGTTCCGTTCGACGCACCAGCCGCCGCAGGTCCAGGCGCCACCAGCCGCTGAACGCGTCCGCGTGGACAGTGCGAAGTAGGTCCTGGACAAAGCCGGCCAGCCGGAGATTCTGCAGGCCGCGCGCGTAGTTACGAACCGCGTTCGCCGGCTCCTCAAAGCGAATCAGTCCGTCATGCCGCCGGCGCGGGAGAATACGGATCGCGTCCTGGCGCTCGAGAAGTTCGATGGCCGTTCGAATCTTTCCCCGACCGAGGTCCGTCAGCTTGGCGACAACATCCTCGTCCACGACGATCGGTCCATCTGGCTCGGACCCGATCGGTACCTGTCCAGCATTACAGATGGCATCGTACACGCGTCGGACGTCATGCCCGGACGGATGGGCAGATTCGATCATAGCCTCCTGCGTATCCGCGTCGGGGGGCCGAAACAGAAGCACGGCGTACGCCGGCCTTCCGTCACGCCCGCCCCGACCCGCCTCCTGGTAATAGGACTCGATGGAATCCGGGATGTCTACGTGAATCACGAATCGGACGTCCGGCTTGTCAATGCCCATGCCGAACGCGTTCGTCGCCACGATCACGCGCGTCTCCCCGTCGATCCAGGCATCCTGAATATGGGTCCGGGCCTGGCTATCGAGTCCACCGTGGTACCCCTCCGCTTCCACGCCCTGTCCGTTCAACCACTGCGTCCACGAGCGGACGCCGCGCCGGGTCGACGCGTACACGATGCCGCTCCCGTCGACGCCCTCAAGGACATCCCGTACCTTCTGCTTCTTGCTCTCCGCGCGAAACACGGACCAGACGATATTCGGCCGATCGAACCCGTGCACGAGTTCGAGGGGGTCGTCCAGATCGAGATGCTCGATGACGTCCGCGCGGACATCCGGCGTCGCGGTTGCTGTCACGGCGATGGTCGGCGGGTTTCCGAGCAGCTCTCGCCCCTCCGGGATCTGCAGGTAGGCCGGGCGGAAGTGATGTCCCCACTCGCTGACGCAATGCGCCTCGTCGACGGCCAGCAGCGACACATTGAGCCGCTCGGCGCGGGCCTTGAACATCTCACTGTCGAGCCGCTCAGGTGCGATGTACAGGAGCCGGTAGCGACCGTGCTCGGCGTCAGTCCACGTCTGATCGATCTCGCGGTGCGAAAGCGTGCTGTTGATGAACGCCGCCTCGATGCCGCGTGCCTTTAGCCCCGCGACCTGGTCCTGCATGAGCGCTATGAGCGGGGAAATGACGACCGTGAAGCCTTCGCCCAGAAGGGACGGCACCTGGTAGCAAATCGACTTCCCACCTCCGGTCGGAAGAACGCCAAGCACATCGCGACGGGCGAGCACCGCTTCGATGATTTCATCCTGCCCCTCGCGGAAATCCGGATATCCCCATGTATCCTGCAGGACCGCACGGGCATCGTCGATCGAGGCGGTAGACGCGGGCATTCGCTACGGATTTCCGTTCTGTGCAGGTGCTGGATGGTCGCACGGCCGGTGACTCTGACATCGGTTTGCCCGTGCTGCGGACCGGGCACGTGTACCGGACGAAGAGGAGAAAGGATTCCGGCACACGGCTGGTCACGCGCCCGGGAACGGTCGTCATTCATCCGGCTTTACGACGCGGTCCCTTTCTCCCCTTCCACCGTGGTATGTCTTCGCTTCCCCGCGTCTCGATCGTTATCGTCACCTGGAACGCGCTGCCGCTGCTCCAGGAGTGCCTTCCGTCGGTCGTAGCAACCGACTACCCGAACGTGGAGATCATCCTGGCTGATAATGCCTCGATGGACGGTTCGGCCGCCTATGTCGCAGCCGAGTACCCGGACGTCGTCCTTGTCCGCCACCCCGAAAACGGCCTTTTCTGTCGGGGCAACAACCTGGCGCTGCCGCACGCAACCGGCGACTATGTGGTTCTTCTCAACAACGACGTTGAGGTCGAGCCGGACTGGCTGCACCCGCTGGTACGGGAGATGGAGGCCGACGACGTGGGTGCCGTCCAGCCCAAACTGCTGCAGTACGACGAGCGGGACCGTTTCGAATACGCGGGCGCCTGCGGCGGATTCATCGACCGCATCGGCTACCCCTTCACGCGCGGCCGGGTGTTCGACACGATGGAACCCGATCGCGGCCAGTATGACGATGCGCGCGATGTTTTCTGGGCGACGGGCGCGGCCCTGATGCTCCGGCGGTCGGCGCTGGACGAGGTCGGTGCGCTGGACGAGCAATTCGAGATGCACATGGAGGAGATCGACCTGTGCTGGCGTCTGCACCGCGCCGGCTATCGGGTTCGCGTCGCGCCGGAAAGCGTTGTCTACCACATCGGCGGGGGGTCGCTTCCGAAGGGCAATCCGCGGAAGACATACTACAATTTCCGCAACAGCCTCCTGATGCTGTATAAAAACCTCTCCCCATCAGACTGGCGCCGCGTCTTCCCGCAGCGGATCGCGATGGACGGTGCCGCCGCTGTCCGGGCCATTGCCACCGGCAACGTGGAGGAAGCGCAGGCTATTCTCCGAGCCTACCGGGACGCACACCGGATGAAAGCCGTCTACGACGACGTCCGTCCCACCTCCACAACCGTGCGGCCACCGTACCGCGGCTTGATCGCGGCCGACTACTTTCTCCGGCGCCGCACCACGTTCGGTGATCTTCCCACGACCAGCTTCGACGGGGCGTAGCACATCGGCACGACGCGTGTACCGAGCCGGTGGCCTGATGCTTATCAGGCGTCCACCGGTTCGCCGCTGCGACGCGTCCATACGACCAGGCTGACGCCGCCGAGCACGATGAGCATGCCCGCGACAGCGATCAGCGGCGGCACTTCGCGGAAGAAGAGAAACGCAAGCGCGGATGCGCCGACCGGCTCCAGAAGGGCAAGCATGCCGACGAGGGTGGCGGGCAAGAACTGGACCCCGTAATTGAACGCACCGTGGCCGATGACCTGCGGCCCGAGCGCCATCGCCCCGCAGAGCCCGTAGAAAGCCAGGTCATATCCCAGAAGCGGCGTTCCCATGCCCCAGGCGGCGACCACCGTCGTCAGAGCGGAGACGGCGTACAGCGGAAAGACGTACGCCAGCCACGACACCTTCTGGCGCACGACGCGGCCGATGAGCAGATAGACGCTCACCAGCAGGGATGCAGACAGGGCCAGCCCGTTGCCCCACATCGCGCCCTTTCCGGATACGGGCAGGTTGACGCCGGCAGCGGCATCGCCCCACCCGATCAAGACGGCTCCTCCGACGGCGACACCCACGCCAGCCAACGTGCGCCATGCCAGTCGCTCCCCGAGCACAACGAAGCCGAGAGCCGCCAGAAAGATCGGGCTTGTGGTTACCAGCACGGATGCACTCGCCACGGTCGTGTGGTAGAGCGATTCGATCCAGGTGATGAAGTGCAGCCCCAGGAAAAAGCCCGCCAGGGTGATCAGCAGGACGTCACGCCGGTCGAAGCGCCGGACCTCGTCTCGGATGCGAACTGCAGCCACCGGGGCGAGCAGGAGCACGGCGAAGACATTCCTCCATGCGGCAATCGCCAGTCCGGGCGCATTGTCAGCCCAGCGCACCAGGATAGGTGCGAACGTAAAACTGATCACGCCGAGCGCCAGAATCAGGAGAACGCGCGGGGAACGGGCATCCGGCATGGGGCAGGGCGTCGAGACGTGAGAGGCGGGCCAGCCGTGCACCGGCGGTGAGCCCGCCGGAATCATTCGCGTGCGCAATCAGCGCAAGCGATCCATGGACTTCACCAGCTCAATATCGCTCGTGATGGCGCGGCGGGCGAGATAGAAAAGAATATATGCGGCAACCGGGAGAAGCAGGACGGTGGTCGTCCCCCACTCCACCCCGTCTCCAGTACGCAGCACCAGTTCACCGCTGAGGTAGAAGCCCGTATACAGCACGACGAGATAGAGAACGGTCAATAGCTGCGCACCAATGACGACAGAGCGCTGGCGCTTACGATTGCTGTAGAGTGCGATGGCAGCGGCCCCTGCCAGGACCGACAGGCCGAGCGTTGCGATCAATGCCGGGACGAACCAGCCGAGTTGGGCGGCGGCGTCGCTCGACCACGGATCTCGGAAAAAGCCGGTGGCTGCCAGAGCGACCGCAGCGAGCGCGAGGTAAACGGTTTGAATACGCTGAATCATGGATGCAATGCGGCAAAAATCCTGAGGGTAACCGATATGGCGGAGCGCGCCGGTGGTGTCGCGGCGACGCGCATCGCTCCGGCGGGACAAGCGCTACGAGTCGGGGGCGGGTCCGTTCGCCCTTCGTAGATATTTCCGCGAGCGCTTGACGCCGGTATATCGAACGAAAAAAGCTCTGCCGTAGCGACAGAGCTTTCTCCGATCCAGTCTGATGACGCGCGCGACCTGTTATCTCGGTCTTTGTCGCGTCGACGAGTAGTTGATTCGCAGGGTGCCCGCTTCGCGGAGTTCCTGCTGAACCTCATTCACGATCTTCATCTGCGACTCGCGGTCGACCTTCATCGAAACGATCAGCTTCGGCTGCTCCTGGAGCTTGCCATACATGATGTTTCGAATGGCGGAGGTGTTCTCGATCAGAGCATCGTCGATCTGAACGGCCGTCTGGCCCTTCTTCTCGCCCTGCTTGATCGGTCCAATATGGACGGCCGAGATAAGTCGCTTCTGATCGATCTTCGTCAGGGCTTCCGCGGACGGCAGCTGGGTCTGGACCTTAAGATCTGTCTCCCGCAGCACGGTCGAGACCATGAAGAAGATCAGGAGCATGAAAACGATATCCGGCAGGGAGGCCGTCGTAAAGCCCGGCTCCGTGTTGGCGGATCGTTTTTGAAAGTGTGAGGACGGCATATCGTCTGGGGCGTAGGTGCGTATCGAGCGGCGAAACCGGGACTCAGACTCGGAGGGCGTTACTGCTCGTCCCCGAGATCCGGCTCCGCGATCGAGATATTGCGCGGGATGGCTTCGCGAATCTTGTCTTCCTCTTCCGGTTCAAGACCCGTCCGGTATTCCTGATAGCTTGGATAGGTCTGTTCGAGGACGCGCTCACCCGTTTGCGTCTGTCCAGACCGGGCAACGCTATCATAGATGTCTCGGTAGCCCATCATGACTTCGTCAAGCGCTTGGACGTAAATCCGGTACGGCGTCTGGGCATCGGTCTTGATCGAGACGACCGACTTATCGGGACTTTCGGACAGGTCCGGGTTATCACCGTAGTTAAGGACCTGTTCCTTGACGCGGTCGCGGATCTGGTTGAGGGAGGCGAGCTCGCCTTCAATCAGTACGTCGCCCTGCGAGTTGACCAGGATCTTGAACAGGTTCCGCTCCTTCACTGGGGGCGGCTGCTGTTCCTGGTCAAGCTTCGGCGGAAGCGTCATACCAATGCCGGTATCGACATTGATCGTCGTGGTGACGAGGAAGAAGATGAGGAGGAGGAACGCGATGTCCGCCATTGAGGCGGTCGGGATCTCCACATCATCCCGGCCCTCGCGTCGTTTATCGAGCAGTCCAGGCATGGTTGTAATCGGGGCACAGTGAAACGTGGCGGCGTGCGCCCCGGAGTATACCGGAGCGCCGAGGTAGAAGGCAGCGTCGGTGCGCTACCAGATCAGGTTCTTCACGCCGGTGTAAACCAGGCCAAGAAGGCTGAGGGCAAACATAATGATCAGCGTCATGATGCCGGCTTCAGCCGCCGTGGGCATCGCAATGAACAGGATGCCAAGCACAACGAAGGGAACCGCGATGGCGCCCATCGTGAGCGGCTCCACCTTTCCGTAGGTCAGGTTTCGGATGCCGAACCCGACGAGGGCAAGGAGGCTAAGGCCAGTGATCCCGATCGCAAGGTAAATTGCGATGGGGAGGACGACGGAATTGCTTCCCATGAGAACAGAGGGGTGTCGGTGACAGGTGCAGCGATAAAGGTCGGAGGGCCCGCCGGAGCGAGTCCAGGGCGCAGCGAGACCGGGCCGGAGCGACCGGCCCGATCGGCGTGCGCAGCAACTGGGTTACTTACCCCCACCGACGTTTTCCGGAATGGCTTTCTCGTCGCCACTTACCTTGCGGCCTTCGCGTAGGAGCACGAGGGCGTCGATAAGCTCGATCGAAGCGTCCTCCATCTCCGCCACAATCCGGTCGATTTTCGACACGGCGTAGTTGTAGAAGAACTGCAGGATCACGGCCACGATCAGACCGAAGGCGGTCGTCAGCAGTGCGACCTTAATACCACCGGCCACGAGTCGCGGCGAAATGTCACCGGCGTTCTCAATGGCGTCGAAGGCCTGGATCATTCCGATCACCGTCCCCAGGAAGCCGAGCATGGGCGCGACGCTAATAAAGAGCGACAGCCAGACAAGGCCGCGCTCCAGGAAGCTCATCTCGATGGAACCGTAGGACACGACAGCTTTCTCGACCGCCTCGATGCCTTCGTCGGCACGAAGAAGACCGGCCTGGAAGACCGAGGCAACGGGACCGCGCGTATTCGCGCACTCCTCCTCCGCCGCCGGAATGCCGCCTTCGTCGAGGGCCACGCGAACGCGCTGAAGGAAGTCGCGGGTGTTGATGTCCGCGCGATTGAGGGAGATGATCCGCTCAAACGCGATGGCGAGGCCGATGATCAGGCAGATGAGCACCGGCCACATCCAGCCGCCGCCCTCGTTAAAACGCTCGACGAGAGCATTGATGGGGCTTCCTCCGCCGCTCTGCTGGGGCAGCATCAGAAGGAGCGTAACCGTCAACTTATTCAAAATCACCATAGGTGGCTTTTCCTCAGTGGGGTCAGTTGCAATGTGCAGTCGAAGCGATCAAAAGCGCGGCGCCTGAAGCAGGCCCGGCCTGGGGATGCATCGGGCACGCGGTTTGCGCGGGGCGCATCGACCGGTGTGCCGTCGTCAGCCGTGTGGATCCACGTAGACGGAGCGGGCTGCTTGGGTGAGTACGCTCCGACGGTGGATGCCTCGGCGGCAATGAATAGAACGGGATGACGCTGAATACAGAATACAACAGGATGACGTTAGGGGGCCAACGCGCTCACGGTAGCAAGCGCACAACCGCTCCGGCCCGGCATTACGTGCCATCCGTCTCATCGACACTCGGCGTTCCGGCAGGTGTGGGTACCGATCGCGGCATCTGTAGACCTCAGTAGACGCCCGAATCACCGCCGTCAGCCAGCGACACAATATCAGATTGGCATCACAGCCAACCAATATACACGCAGGAAGCCAACGTGTCAAAAACCATCGACGCCGCTCATGCTGCTGTCGCTCACAGGTGCGTTACGCGAGCGATCCGACGACGATTATATACGTACACAAACATCGCATCCATACGCAAGTCCCGAGGCGGCAGGCAGGCACTTTTCGTTTACCTTCGTCCATTCTTTCGGAAATCAACCGTCCATTCGGTCGAAAAGCAAGGAGTAGACCCGTCGAACGACGCCATCCATCGTCGCCGACGCGCGCTCGGCACGGCCTCCCACCCTGCATTCACCCAGAACGCTGGGAGGCTATTACCGCTGCACCGAACGTCCTATCACCTGTAAACGTCGGCTCTAGCCCAATTCGAAAATCGTATTCAGATCCTGTTAACCGCCGTTTGGCCCCCGTCCGACGGCTCGAGAGACGTAGCGTCGCTCCCGGCTCACCGCACGGGATACCGGGCAGCCAGCAATTCCGCATCGCCCCACGACCGGCGTGCCTCCTCCACAACCGGATCAAGTTGGTTGCGGACGCGCACCCACATCTCGGTGCCAAAGAGGCGGCGCCCGGCATAGCTCTTCAACAGGGATTCCGCATATCGCTCCACGGCTGGATTCACGCCATCCCCGTCGGCATCCCCCGCCGACGCAACGGATGCCTGGATTCCACGACTCCGCGCAAACTGAACCAGCGCAGGGAATGCGGTGCCCGGAACGCGATAGCTGGAGGCGAACCCGTCCGGGTCCCCCTTCCATTCGTCTCGCAACTCGATCGAGCGCTCGTCGACCCAGGCACGGGCGAAGTCTCTCAGCACCCCCAACCGCATGACATCACCAATGAACGGATGCAGCGCCGTATCGGGGGGTACGATATGATCGGGCACGATGCCGCCCCCACCAAGCACAATACGACCCGCATCCGTCCGGTACTGGAGCGAGTCCGGCGTCGAAGCGACGAGCGCCTGGCGGGTCCGCACCGTGTCGCGGTCGAGACGACGTGCTTTCTGTGCATAATAATCCCGACGTCCATCCGCATAATCCGTCTGAATCAGACGGCCGGTCGGCGTGTAAAAGCGAGCGATCGTCACGCGAAGGCCGCTTCCGTCGCTCAATTGAAACTCGCGCTGTACAAGGCCTTTGCCGAAGGTTCTCCTGCCGATAATGAGGGCACGGTCGTGATCCTGAAGCGCACCGGCTACGATTTCGCTGGCGGAGGCGGAGTGCTCATCCACGAGCACGGTAAGCGGACGATCCTCGAACGCCCCGCCTCCGCTTGCCCGGGCCGTCTGCGTGTACTCCTGGTGGCGGCTGCGGGCAGAGACGATGACTTGGCCTTCCTTCAGAAACTCGTCGGCCACCCGTTCGGCCATCTGCATGTACCCTCCGGCATTTCCCCTTAGATCAAGAACGAGCCGATTCATGCCGCGGTCGTCGAGGATACGTAGCGCATTTGAAAACTCCCGATACGTCGTCTGCGCAAACCGGTTGATCTTGATGTAGCCGGTCATCCCGTCCAGCATGTAAGCCGCGTCAAGCGTTGCGATCGGCACGTCGTCGCGCGTAATCAACACCTGCACCGGTTCGCCGCGTCCCGGACGGCGGAGCGTCACCTTCACGGTTGACCCTTCGGGCCCCTTCAGCCGATCCTGGATCTCCTCGTGGTTTAAACCAACCGCGGAGGCCCCGTCGATGGCCACGATTCGATCCCCGGCCCAGACGCCTGCCTCCTCGCTGGGTCCCTCGGGCAGGACAGACAGAACGCCGATGGTGTCCCGCTCTGCGGGACCGTCGATCAATTCGTATGTGACGCCAATCCCTTCGAACGAGGCGTTGAACTGCTCGCGAACCGCCTGCATCCGATCCGCATCGATGTACACGGAATGGGGATCGAGCGAACCGAGAAAGCCTTCGATGGCATACTCCGACAATCGGTCTCGCGATACGGAGTCGACGTAGGCCGTTTCCGCCGCTTGAACGGCTTCCTCCACGAGGCGGTATTCATCGGGTGTTTGCCGGGCGATTTTCGCCTGGCTCAGCCAGATCCCCCCGAGGATTCCGCCGCTGAGAAGAACGAGACTTGCGAGCCCGAGAAGAACGGTGCGCTGCATTCGCAGGATAGAAAAGGAGGAATAGATGGCAGCCGAGAGGCTTCGGCACGGTCTGGTTGCGTAACCCAACCGCGGGCCCTTTAGATCCGACCGCTCGGGTTAGATCCGACCCCTCGGGCCGATCGTAACGTGGACCGCCACGGCGACCGGCCGATGAAGGGGAACCGTTGTACGCCGCGAACAATTGCTCGCATGACCGCCATTGCGACGGATACATGCCCCGTTCCTCGCTCATCATCTTCGCCACACACACGCTCTGACCGCATGACCAACAAGGAGATCGCCAGCGCCCTTCGTGAGACGGGAGACCTCATCGAGCTCACCGGCGGCAATCCGTATCGCGCGAATGCGTTCGGACGCGCCGCGCGCACCATCCGCGGGCTCGACGCGTCGGTCACGGATCTCCTCGAATCAAACCAGCTGACCTCCGTCGACGGCGTCGGGGACGGACTCTCCCAACAGATCGAGGAACTCACGCAGCGCGGCTCCTTCGACCTTCGCGACGAACTGCTGAGTGCCGTCCCGACCGGTCTCCTCGACGTTCTCAAGGTTAAGGGTCTCGGCACAAAGAAGGTTCGTGCCCTCTGGCAGGAACTCGGCATCACCGCTCTTGACGAACTCGACGACGCCGCTCGCGGTGACCGCGTCCGATCCCTCAGCGGCTTCGGAAAGAAAACGCAGGAAAACATCATCGAGAATGTGGCGCTCCTTCGCGCCTACAGCCAGCGCCAGCGGTACGCGGATGCACTCCGTACTGCACGAGAGGCTCACGACATCCTGTCTGGCACTGGCGACGTTGATCGGATCGTGTTCACCGGCGACCTTCGCCGGAAGCTGGAGACCGTTTCCACCATCGACATGCTGGTGTCGACCGAGCACGGGACGGATCACGTCGCCCGGATTCTCCTCGGAGCCGATGATTCGGCGCCATTCGATCCGGATGAAGTGACCGTACAGTCCTCATCTGACCTTGCCGATGCCGTCGTCGAGTCCCCGCTGGCGAACGGTCTCACACTCCGACTCTTCGTCTGTACGCCGGACGCATTCGGGTCGACGCTGTGGCGCACCACGGGAAATGAGGACCACGTCCAGGCTTTCCTCGATGAACATGGGAAGCCGAACCCGTGCGCAGAGGAAACCGATGTGTTCAAGACGGCCGGGACGCCCGTCATTCCGCCCGAACTCCGCGAAGGTCAGGGCGAATGGGCAGCAGCCCGTGACGGACGGCTACCAAATCTCATCACGGTCGGGGACCTGAACGGAACCGTCCACAACCATTCCACCTATAGCGACGGATCCCACTCGCTCCAGCAGATGGCGGAGAAAGCCCGCTCGATGGGCCTGTCGTATTTCGGGATCTGCGATCACAGCCAGTCGCTGCAGGTCGCAAGCGGTATGAAACCGGACGAAGTACGACGCCAGCAGTCCGAGATCGCGTCTATGAACGAGAGCTTCGCGTCGGACAAGGGCTCGGACTTCCGCATTTTCTCCGGCGTGGAAAGCGACATCCTCGCGGACGGGTCACTCGACTACGAGGACGACGTTCTAGCCTCGTTCGACTTCGTCGTGGCGAGCGTTCATTCCGGGTTCAATATGGCGGTTGAAGAAGCCACGAGCCGGATCATCACCGCCGTCGAAAACCCGTATACCACGATCCTTGGACACCCGACAGGACGCCTCCTCCTGGTCCGTGAAGGCTACAAGATCGACCACGATCGCGTCATCGACGCCTGCGCGAAGCACAACGTCGCCATCGAGTTGAACGCCAACCCGTACCGGCTCGATATCGACTGGCGCTACATCCGATCCGCGATCGACCGCGGCGTCCTTATCTCCATCAATCCGGATGCGCACGCCATGGCAGAGCTTGAAAACGTCCGCTGGGGTGTGGAAGTCGCGCGGAAGGGATGGCTCACGGCGGAGCACTGCCTGAACGCGAAAACGCTCGACCAATTCGATGCCTGGCTTCAGAGCCGGCGCCCGGCGTAGCGACGGAAAGCCCTCTCGCCCTGTACCTGCTCCCTGCCTCGCCCGCACGACCCTCCCTCCGTGGACCGACCGACCCTCCTCCCCATCGGCGTCGCCGTCCTGCTTTTCGTGAGCGTGGCGCTGCTGTGGTCTGTGTCCTCCTCGCCGGATATCGCACCGAAGCAGCACACCGTGACGGGCCTTTCCGGTCCGGCCTCCGTCACCTGGCACCGTTCGGGGGTCGTTTCTGCCTCCATCGAGTCCGCCGCCGATGAGGACTTTCTCCTCGGTTACATCCACGGCATCCGTCGAACCTGGACCCTGCTTCTCTGGCGCCAAACGGCACGCGGTCACCTCTCGACGTGGTTCGGCACCGACAGCGTCCCTCTCGACCGACACGTGCACCGGCTCGGCATTCCTGCTGACGCGCGACGCGTCGTCGACGGCCTGCCTGACTCCATCCAGGCGCGACTGCAGGCCTACACCGACGGGGTGAACGCCGCCCTCTCGACGCCCCCCGCGTCCAATCGGGAGCCGCTGATCGTCCTCGACCTGCAACCGGATCCGTGGGAGCCCTGGCATACGCTCGCGGTCGAACGCCTTTTCTCGTGGCTCGCGTCGGAGCCGCTATCCACCACTGCTCGGCAGGACTCCGTGCTCACTCGCTTCCGGGCGGACGATGTCCTTCTCCGCCGCTTTCTACACATTCACGGCCTGGAGCGTAGCATTGCCTGGGCCCGCCGGGACTCCTCCACCACGCTCATGACGCGCATGGTGACCGGAGGTGCTGCCCGCCCACTGCTTCAGGACGTTGTCATCGATGTGGTCGGGGGCGGTCGACTGTCGGGCGGAAGCCTTCCGGGGACGCCGTTCGTGCCCGTGGGCACCTATCGCAGCGCCGGCGCCAATGGGGCGGCGTGGAGCCTGCTGCCGGGCCATCGCCCCACGTTGCAGCGCGTAGCAACAGATTCCCTCCCCTACCGGGTAGACTTCGAACGGCTCACGCCTCGCAACGCGGACGAACATCTGATCCGCATTCCCCGCGTCCGGCCTGATCCGACGACGCTGGCCCTTCCCATCGGGCCGGGACAATGGGACTCCACATCGCGGGACACAGCACGGCGCCCCCTGCCCTCCGCCCGGGCCGCTGCCATTCGGGATCCGGACACCACCAGGCGTTCCGGCGGCGACCGGATCGTCGCGGAGGCCCTGCGCGCGGACACCGTTTCGCCCGACTCCATCCCCGCGGATTCGATTCCGGTGGACTCGGCGTGGGTGCTTACATGGGCCGGTCTGGAGGCAACCACCGACGTGGAGGCCTGGCGTCGTATCAGGACGTCGGCGGATGTCACGTTTGGCCTGCACGCATCCGCCGGGCTCCGGGTTGCGCCGAACGGGGACGTGTCGCTGATCGGGTCACCGCCCGTTTCGCTTCAGCACACGCGGCAGGACACGTCGCTGCAGATCGTCGGGCGCGACGCGTGGGCACATGGCGTTGCAGAGACGGTGACAGCACGCCATGATCGAACGGCTATGACGGAGACCGGCAGTGACACCAGCGCCTGGGCCGGACGGGTGCTGCGCGCCGCCCTGCCGAACCTGAGAGACCTTGAACCAAACACGCCGCGACTCCTTGAAGCGCGGACCTACCTGCGTAACTGGGATGCCAACTACGAACGGTCCAGCATCGGCGCCTCGGTCTTCGACGTGTGGATGGACGAATACGCCCGCGAGATCGGGCGGCTTCCATACGTTCACCGCATTCCGGACGACGGCCTCCGCCTTGCCCCCGACTCTGTCACGGCCGATACCTCCTACTTTGCCGCCCACCGCCAGCGCCGAGCGTTTCGTCGAGCCGTCGCCCGGTTGACCGCGTCGCACGGCCCAGACCTACGGCAGTGGCGCTGGGAACGGGTTGCGTCGGACGTCCGCTACTTCCCCGTGTGGGCAGCAGACAGCCTGATCGACCGCGACCTCTCGACGCTGGCATCCACCCGGTATGCGCCAATTGAGGTGCCGGCATCGGGGCATCCATCCACCCCCTCGGGCGGACCATCGATTCTCGACCCGACGCGGCCAGCGCCGTCCCCGACCGCCTGGACGGCCTGGACCAACGCTCGCCGCGACCACCTTATCGTGCGGCGGCACACCTTCGACGTCGACGAATTCTTCTCGCGTCCATTCCTCCGACGCGACGTGGCGCCGATGATTCCCCTCATGCCCGAACCGTCGAACGATACCTCCCGAGAGGCCGGCGACGACGGACCGCGGATGACCCGGCTAATCCCCGCAAATACCCCGGAGTGACTCCGTCCGGACATCGGGTCAGAGTGCCGCCGCGCGGCCAGCGGTCCCACGCAGGGCGCCGGCAAGCCGTTCCGTTGCTTCGGCGTCCATCAGCAATTCGAGAAATAGGCCCTTGTCGATCCCGGTCTGGGCAAGCTGGTAAAAAACGGCCATAGGCAGATCGTGCATCATCAGCACGACAACCCGCGGAGACGCATCCCCGTCGGTTCGCACGTAGCCGGCGAGCGTCAGAATCCCTGGGTGGGCACCGGCCACATTCGCGACGAAGCGCGGGGATGGCTGCATGGATGCCGCCTTGACCGCACCGGACGTATCCTGGAGAGTGCGGCCGGCAAGCAGTGTGTCGGCCGGGCTTCTGGCCACCGGCGTCTCCAGAATCGATCGCATACGCTCCCAGCCGGCGTCTTTCCCCGTCCGGATGGATGCCATCAGCCGGGCATAATCCAGGGCGGTGCCTTTCGGCAATGCCGCGAGCGCGTATGCCCGCTGCCGGCGGACGCTCAGATCCGTCCCGCGCGTGGAAAGTGCGGACGTCACCGCCGACCGCATGCTATCGTCCCGTGCCAGCTGGCGCGAGCGTTCATAGACCTGCCGGCGAAAGCCGGAGGCGTCGTCTCCCAGGAAAGGCGGGACAGCCTCTCCTGCGTCTCGCCGTTCCGCATCCTTCATCCAGCTCAGGTAGGTCGTACCGTACGGGAAAGGCGGCGTACTCGACATCAGGCCCAGCTGCTCCGGCAGGGCCGCGAGCCTCTCTTCACTGAGGCGCATCATCAGCCAGTCGGCAGCGGCGAGATTCTCGAACGTGTGTACGCTCAGGAGCACGTCCTTCAGGGCGAGCGAATCGTCGCGGATCAGTCCAGACGTGGTCAGGGAGTCGACCATTCTTTCGTGACCCGCCGCCGTCAGTCCAGGCAGGGCGAAGCGACCGATGTCCGCAAGCGCGATCCGCTCGCCCGCCTGGTATGTGCCCTGTGCGATCGCCTGCGAGGCACCTGCGAGGAGGGCGGTCGCCGGGAGACGGTGCAACGACCGCTTCGTGGTTGCCCGAACCGTGTCGATCACTTCGCCGGACGGACGCACCACGGCAAACGAGGCCTTTTCCGGATGTCGTCCGAGATAGGCGACCAGGTCATCCGGCGTCTGGATCGACTCGGCCTCCGCCCCACCTTCTTGCAGCGCCGACGCATTCTCCCATGCGAGGGACACCGTGTCCCAGTTCCGCAACGCAATGAACGCGATAGCCGCGACGAAGAGGAGAACGGCAAAGGAAAGGTATCGCCAGAATGAATTCATTTCCACAGGGACAGTTGGACGGAAGGCACCAGCGCAGGCCGTATCGGCGACATCCGGTTCAGGGGAAAGCCGAACGACCGCCGGCGGCGTCAGCCATCAAGGTGAGGAACCCGCGTAGAAGTGGCAAGGCAGCGGTAACGAGGCCCGTCAGCCGGACGTCGCTCCGCCGCCTGCTTTTTTCCACCATCGTGCTTCGAAGTTATGCGCGCGCTTCGGCAACGGCTTCCTCCAGCTCTTCGGGCGTCAGCTCGCGCGGGTAGCGGACCTGTTCGACCAGGTCCTGAACCTCCTGCGGGGGCGCTTTGGTGTTCAGCGAGATGCCAATGGTAAGCGCAAAGTTGATAAGCATCCCGACGATTCCGATGCCCTGCGCATTGATACCGAAGAAGGAGTCGATGATCGGCTCCGCAATCGCGCCTTCGGTGATCACGTGAATCCGCATCAGCACGATCATCACGAAGGTGAATGCAAGGCCTGCGATCATGCCCGCAACGGCCCCCTGACGATTGCACCGCTTCCAGAAGATCCCCAGGACGAGAATCGGGAAGAAGCTTGCGGCGGCGAGTCCAAAGGCGAATGCGACCACTTCGGCCACGAAGCCGGGCGGGTAGATGCCGGCCAGACCGGCCACGATGACGCCGACGAAAATTGCCTGACGGCCGACGCGCAGGCGCTTCTGCTCCGAGGCGTCCGGATTGATGACCTCACCGTAGATATCGTGCGCGAGCGACGAGCTAATGACGATCATGAGGCCGGAGGCCGTCGACAGCGCCGCGGCGAGTCCGCCGGCCGCAACGAGACCGACCACCCACGCCGAGAGACCTGCGAGTTCGGGCGTTGCGAGCACGATGATGTCGCGGTCGATGCCGGCGAGCATCTGCTGAACGGTCGTATCTGCCGTCCAGCCGGACGACTCGATCAGCCCGGCCTGCGTCCAGTTCTGGACCCATGAGAGTTGCTGTGCCATCCCCTGCGCACCGAGTTCGCTGAACGACTGCAGGATTTCCAGGCGGGAGAACATGGCTATCGCGGGAGCGACCGTGTAGAGGATGCCGATAAAGACGATCGCCCAGACGGCCGACCAGCGTGCGTCCTTGACGGTTTTTACCGTGTAGAACCGGACAATCACGTGCGGCAGGCCGGCCGTGCCCGCCATGAGGACGAAGGTGATGCAGAAAACGTTCAGCATGCTGAGATTGCTAAAGGGCCCGGTGTACATGTCGAGGCCCAGGTCGGCGGAGAGCTGGTTCAGCCGTGGAACAACCTCTCCGATGGCACCCTGCGGGATCGGATTTCCGGTCAACTCCGCGGCAATGGCCACCGCCGGAATCATGTACGCGACGATCAGCACGCAATACTGCGTAACCTGCGTCCATGTTACCCCTTTCATGCCACCCAGAACCGCGTAGAGGGCGACGATCACCATACCGATGACGACCCCGATCGTAATCGCTTCGACGCCGAGCCCGTCTGCCACCGGCGCAAGGAAGTCACCGAGAAACCGGCTGAAGACGACGCCGACGCCCTTCATCTGCCCGGCGACGTACGTGAACGAAACGAAGAGAGCTGCGACGGCCGCCACGACGCGGGCCGTTTTCGAATAATACCGGCGGGCAACGAAGTCCGGTACCGTGTACTCACCGAACTTCCGAAGGTAGGGAGCAAGCAGGAGCGCCAATAGGACGTATCCACCTGTCCATCCCATGAGATAAACCGACCCGTCGAAACCGCGAAAGGACACGATGCCGGCGAGCGAAATAAAGGACGCGGCGCTCATCCAGTCGGCGCCGACCGCCATGCCGTTCGCCACGGCCGGCACGCCCTGTCCGGCCACGTAAAACCCTTTCGTATCCGCCACGCGGCTCCAGACGGCGATGCCGATGTAAATCGAAAATGTGATGACCACCCAGACGGCGGTCCAGCCTAAAATTCCCATGGGATCATTCGGTCGTCAGATGATGAAAAGCGAAGGGCGGGCGGTGGCGAGCATCAGTGACCGGTGCCGGCAGCGGAGGTGGTGTCGTCCGTTTCTTCGACACCGGCCTCCCGATCGAGCTGATTGGACGCAAGCGTGTAGATCAGAATCAGGCTGATGAACACGAAGATGCTGCCCTGTTGGGCCATCCAGAATCCGAACGGCACCCCGCCGAAGCTGAAACTGTTCAGGGGTTCAGCGAGGAAGATGCTCATCACGAAGCCGACGATGAACCAGACCCCGAGAAGGATGGCGGTCCGGCGAATCTGGGTGCGCCAGTAGGTGACGCGGTCGATTGACGGGTCAGACATGGGTTTACAGTCCTGTGCAAGTCGATGATGGGAGGATGGATCTGCGGCAACACGTGTGTCTCTGTAATCAATTCGTTCTGCGCAAAGGAGGCGAAACGCTCAGGCCCGGTGGCGACCCGGCCGGGACCGGCACGATTGCCGGCCCCGGCGCAAGCTCGCGGTCGCGACCGGCGGGTTTAAAAGAACAGGAAAACAGTGAAGTTGCTACGGACATTCAGCACATCGTCCGTGTCCCCACTCGGCGCATAGTTTTCATCGAGCGCTGCCGCGTAGGTCGCGTTCGTAAACTGCATCTCGAAGGCGAACCGCATGGCGCCGTAATTCAGCGCGAGCCGAGGCGAGATGTCGAACACGCGCTTGAGGTCCGGTGAACGAGTCGCGTCGATCACGCTCCCCTGTACGGTTTCAGATGACCCGAGCGCCGCCAGGTAGCCCAGGAATAGTCCGGGTGCAACCGTCCCCTTCTTCTCGATCTCGAACCAGCCCGATGCGGTATTGAGTTGCGAGAAGGCGTCGGACACAAAGTCCCCGTTCGGATCGGCACCGGCGTCGTAGATGTAGCCGCCCGGCATCACGTGGTCGCGGGTACTGCCGTAGATGCCCTTCGCCCGAACAGCGACAGCGTCGGTGGAATAGGCGATGTAGGCAGTGCCGGCGCCCAGCGGAAACCGTTCCCCCGTTGCGACCGGGCGCAGCCAGCGGACGTATCCGCCCGCCCCGGCGAAGAAGCCGTTGTCCCCGTCGTATTGGACGTGTCCGTGCAGGCCGGGCAATGCCGACTGCTGCTGCTGATCGAGCCCGTTGGTCCCCTGGAAATCCGCTTCCCGGAAGGCGTCAAACTGCCAGGACGTGATCCCGACGAGACGAAAGTTGCCGGGCTTGAGGGTGAACTTGACCATCGGCTGACGCCCGAACGGGTTGTAAGGCGCGCCGGCTTCGGTAGCCACCGTGTGCGGATAGGCCCCAAGCGTGAACAGCGGAGACCACTCCAGGCCGAACTTGACCTCGCGATTCTCCCATACCATGTTGGCGAACGCGCGGCGGAGACGGAAAATATTTTCCTGTCCGACGTCGTCCGTGACCGTGCCGGGACCGAAAAAGTCGGCCTCCATGTAGCCGGTCACGTCCGCACCAAGCGCCTCCGGGAGGTCACTGATGCCCAGGCTGATTCGTGAGAAGAGTTGAAAGCCGGAGAGGTTGTCCGTATCGGTGGCATCGTCACCATCCGGATCTGCATCTTCGACCGGGTACAGCAGAAAGTCTTCGTTTCGCGCCGTGACGACCTGCCGCGTGTCGTACAGGTACTCACTCTTGATGAAGCCGTTGACTTCAAACGTCGGTCCCTCATCGGCTTCCTGCGCTACGGCCGCGCCGGGCATCAGAAGGAGGACAGCGATGAGAAACGAGCCGAAACCGCCCCATGAGGGGAGCGTTTGTTTTTCTATGGCGTCCATATCGTACATTCTTAGATGATCCGAAAAAGGGTGATCTGAGAAACGAGTTCGATAAGGACCCGCTTCCCTTCATCTGGACACCGAGCCGATGCGCGGCAACGCACGGGCTCGGATCCATCGATGGGAATATATCAGAACGCTTCGTCCTTCCGGCTCCACCCGCGGGACGAAGCGTTCTTTTGTTATGAAAATGACGGCTCTGAATTCAGCGCGAGACGGAGCGTCGCGCGCCCCGGCGGCAACCGGCAGCTCGCGATGCTCAGGCGTTACGCCCCGTTCGACATTCCCCTGCGTTCGTCGATCAGCTCTTCGACCACACCCGGGTCCGCAAGGGTTGACGTATCGCCGAGATCATCGAATTCGCCAGCGGCGATCTTGCGAATGATTCGACGCATGATCTTCCCCGACCGCGTCTTCGGGAGGGACGGCGTGAACTGGATGAAGTCCGGTTTGGCGATCGGACCGATATGCTCCCGGACGTATTGAACAAGCTCGTCCCGGAGCTCCTCGCTTGGGTCCACGTCCTTCAGCAGCGTCACGTAGGCGTAAATGCCCTGCCCCTTTACCTCGTGAGGGAAGCCCACGACGGCGGCCTCCGCCACCTGATCGTGTGCGACAAGCGCACTCTCGAGTTCGGCCGTACCGATGCGGTGGCCGCTCACGTTCAGCACGTCGTCCACGCGCCCCGTAATCCAGTAGTACCCGTCGTCGTCACGGCGACAACCGTCTCCAGTGAAGTATTTGCCCGGATACTGCGAGAAGTAGGTGTTCTGGAAGCGATCATGGTTCCTGTAGACCGTCCGCATTTGCCCCGGCCAGGAGTCGGCAATAGTCAGAATGCCTTCGCATGCCCCCTCCTGAACGGTGCCGGCGGTGTCCACCACCTCCGGCTTGATGCCGAAAAACGGCTTGGACGCAGCCCCCGGTTTCTGCGCTACCGCACCCGGTAGCGGCGTAATCATGACGCCGCCTGTTTCCGTCTGCCACCAGGTGTCGACGATCGGGCAGTTCCCGTTCCCGACCTTGTTGTAATACCATCGCCACGCCTCTGGATTGATCGGCTCCCCGACCGTGCCCAGCACGCGCAGGGACGAGCGATCTGTTCGCTCGACGAACCCATCACCCTGGCGCATCAGCGCTCGGATGGCGGTCGGTGCGGTGTAGAAGATGTTGACATCATGCTTGTCGACCACTTCCCATAAACGGGCGGCATCCGGGTACGTGGGCGTTCCCTCGAAAAAGACTTGTGTCGCGCCGTTGATGAGCGGCCCGTAGACGATGTAGCTGTGGCCGGTAATCCACCCGACGTCGGCCGTACACCAGAAGACGTCGCCCTCGTGATAGTCGAAGACGTACTCATGCGTGAGGCTGGTGTACACGCAGTAGCCGCCCGTAGTATGCATCACTCCCTTGGGCTTCCCGGTAGAGCCGGACGTGTAGAGGATGAACAACGGATCTTCGGCGCTCATCGGCTCGCAGGGGCACTCGGCGTCCACTGACGCACGCTCGTCGTGATACCAGACATCCCGGCCCTCCGTCCAGTCGATGTCGCCGCCCGTTCGCTGAACCACGAGCACGGTGTCCACGTCCGGGCACTGCTCAAGCGCCGCGTCGGCGTTGTCCTTGAGCGGCACCTTCTTCTCCGCACGAACACCCTCGTCGGCCGTGATCAGGAAGGTGGACTCGCAGTCGAGGATGCGGTCGGCGAGCGAATCCGGGGAGAAACCGGCGAAGACAACCGAGTGCGGCGCCCCGATCCGCGCACAGGCAAGCATCGCATACGCCGCCTCCGGAATCATCGGGAGGTAAATCGTGACGCGATCGCCCTTTTCGACGCCGTGCTTTTTGAGGATGTTGGCAAACCGGCAGACATTCTCGTGCAGGTCGGCGTACGTGATGTGCTCCGCCTCTTCCGTGGCGGGGTCGTTCGGTTCGTAAATCAGCGCCGTCTGGTCTGCGCGGTCGTCGAGGTGGCGATCCACGGCGTTGTGGCACGCGTTCAGGACGCCCTCCTCGTACCATTTGATGCTCACGTTTCGAGGCTCAAACGACACGTTCTTGACCGTCTCAAACGGCTCGAACCAGTCGATCCGATCCGCACACTCCCGCCAGAACGCCTCGGGCTCATCAACGGACCGCTGCCACATCTCCTCGTACTCTTCAAGCGATCCGACGTGTGCGTCGGACCGAAACGCCTCCGACGGTTCATACACCTCGTCGCTTCCGGAATAGGCCGCTGTTACTTGCGTGTCCTGCTCTGCCATGACAAAATGGGGTCGTGGTGAGACAATGTGCTTTAATTACTATCCAGCAATGTCTTGCTGGAATATGGTGTCCATAGCGCCCTCAGTCCGCCCAGCCGGAAGCGCTTCCTTGAATAGTTTACCAAAACGTAATAGCTGGAACGGACTGTTGCAAGGGCTCTGTGAAGTTTTTCCGCTCACGGCGATCATGGGGAAACCGGACACCCGGGTGCAATCCGACGTCAAGACGGCGGGCATTGCGCCGCATTCGCCAAGGAAGGTGAACGCCCCGGCACCGAGTAGGTATTCGGAGCCCGACGCAGAGAGGCGACACGAGCGGCTCGACGCCAGCGCAACACCATAAGCGCACCGACGCGCAGGCGGAAGGCCGCAATGGCTGGCCGTACGCGCCGCCAAATGCCCCGGCACGGAAGACCATTCAGTAGAAGATAGCCCTTACTTCACGGCACCTGCACAGGATCAGTCTGCCTTCTATCGTGCGGGGAGGGGGTTGGCGCACCGCGTAGGGGATCCTCCTACGCGGCGTCCCCGGTACCCCCCTCTGGAGCCGCGGCGGGCAGAAGCACCCGGATACGCTGCCCTTCCCCCTCATTCTCGACGACAATCTGAGCGTCGTGGTGGTTCAGGACGTCGGCGAGCGTCATCCGAACCAGCGCGCCCTCCCACCCGACAATGGACGCCTGCCATCCATCGACGCGCGAGCGGGTGATGCTTCCTCCTTCCCACCCGATATCGATGGCCGCCAGCGAACGAACACGACCCACGCGAAGGGCCAGTTGCTCGCAACGGGATGCGTTTTCGATCCGCTGTGCAAGCAACACGAGCGCCTCGGTCATCGCCCGCGCATCCAGCAAGAGCGTCAGGACATCCGTCCCCTCCCCTGTAGAAACACTCACCTCGATTGACAGCTCGTCGGACAGTCGCTCCCGAATCGCCTTGCCAAAAACAACCGCCGGCACGCGCTGCAGCGGTCCTTCCTCCCGGTACAGAGATGCATACGCCTCCACGGCGGAATCGAGTCGATCGGACAGAACCGACGTCTGCTGTTCGATGATCTCGACGAACTGTGCCGCGGTCGATGGGTCCATCGCGGGATAGAGCGCCATGGTTTCCGCTGCTGCACGAGCGCTCGCGAGCGGCCCTCGCAGCGTCTCGATGAGATCGCGAAGCACCTCGTGCGAAACGGTGGCCGGAGACGGTATTTCTCGCTGGATTTGAAGCATTATATGGCTGGGTCCCGCCTCGTGGCAGATGATCCGAACCCACGGCCCATCCACCACCCGCGCCATACACGATCGGGTCGCGCCCGGCCCGTCCTGGTGTTGCTCCGCAGGCGGGACCGGTTCAAACCAACCGGCCACCTCACCGTGCGAAAAGAGCGTGAGCACATCGGTACCTGAAACAGCACGGCCCTGCAGAAGCGACGCTGCCTTCTGATCCGCCCGGACGATCGTTCCCTGCCTGTTGCACACGAGGACGGCCCCGTCGAGTGCGCGCATCAGGGCACGGGCAACGTCGTCCGGAACCGTTTCGGAGGAAGATGTAGATGGAGCGTCGGAAGGCACGGGGAGGCCGACGGATAGAGGAGAAATGCACGAAGGTAGAGCGCCCAGAGGCTGCACGATGATAGCCGTTACGACGTCCGAAGAAGCCGGTTCGACGTCTCGATCACATCCTGTATGCCGAATGGCTTCGTGATGTACGCGTCCGCCCCCACCGATCTTCCCTTTTCTACGTCCGCCTCGCGGCTCTTGACGGTGAGCATGATAATTTTGACGTCACTCCACGCCTCCCGGTCGCGAATCATCGCGCAGAGCTCGTAGCCGCTGACCTCCGGGAGCATGACATCGAGCAGCACGAGATCCGGCCGTTTCGCCTCCATCGCAGGAATCACAGCGTCGCCGGACGACACAACCCTGACGTGATGGTTCTGCTGCTGCATGAGGAATTTGAGCGGGGCAACGATGCTCGGCTCATCGTCGACGATGAGCACACTTCTCCCGACGGGCTCGGAGACAGCATCTTGGGCCAGGGAGCTACCGGTGTCTTCGGACATGGTCAGGGCGTGCGGTTTCTGGATGATATCGATGATGGAGCGGAGTCGGCATTCGCGCGCGAGTTGTCGGCGGCGCTTTCAGCAGCGGCGGGAATCGAAGCGCCGCCGGCATGAAGCGGAAGACGAACAACGAAGGTTGCTCCTTCGCCGGGACGACTGTCGACGTCGAGCGATCCGTTGTGCGCCTGGACGATATCCCGAGCAATTGCAAGACCGAGCCCACTTCCTCCGCCAGGTGTCGCTCCAGTGTCCACCTGACGGAATTTCTCGAAAATGGCGTCCTGCTGATCCGTCGCGATCCCGGGCCCGTCGTCTGCCACCGAAAGCACAGCGCTGTCGCCTGCACGAAGCGTCACCCGGACCTCCTGCCGGCAGAAGGTTTCGGCGTTCGACAGGAGGTTGAGTACGACCTGCATGAGTCGATCTCGGTCCCCGGGTACCGGCACCGGGCCCTGGGGTCCATCTACAGTGAGGCTTGCCCCCTTTTGCTCGATGGACGGGATAATCGCCGTCACCGCGTCGTGCACCACTGCGTCGAAGGGCACGGCGGTATCGAGGTCGACCGGCTCGGCCTCCAGGCGCTGTAGATCCAGCACCTGGTTGACCAGCCGGGTCAGCCGGCGGGTCTCCCGCTGGATCGTGCCGAGGAACTCCGTTCGTTCAGCTTCCCCGAGGGAGGGGTTGGTGTGCAGAATCTCCGTGAGGGCCCGGATGGCGGTAAGCGGCGTTCGGAGCTCATGTGTGACCGTGGACACGAAGTCGTCCTTGAGCCGGTCGACCTGCTTCAGCTTCTCGTTAGCCTCTTTCAGGTCCCGCGTCGTCGCCTCCAATTCTGCCTGCTTTCGTTCCAGTTCGCGACTGTAGGCCAGCACCTGCTGTGCTTCGTCGAGCACGCTTAATACCTCGCGCAGGCGCAGCGGCGCCTCCTGCACGACGGAGCTCACCGCGACCTGTGCCGACGCGGCCCCGACGGCACCGGCCAGCGCCTTTTCTGCGTGCCGGATCAGGGTCTGGTCTGCCTGTTCGACGTCCGCCAGGTTGCGATCGTACTGTTCGCCGTATGCCTCGAGCACGTGCTTCGTGCGTCGCCAACCAAGGAATCGCTGGAGGAGCGCGCGGATGTCGTCGACGGAGGCAGTGGCCCGCTGCACCGGATCGGGACTGCCCCCCTGGCGGAAGACCTCGACGAAGAGATGCGCCTGCGATCGCTCGGCGACGGACGGTGTGGTGAACAGAGAGACCACCGCGTAGAGCCCGGCGTTGACCGTGAGACTCCAGAAGAGGGAGTGTGGAATGTGAGGCAGCGTTTCCAGTCCCAACATCGCGTACGGTCGGAGGAGGGCGATCCCGAAGGGCCCGTCGGTCACGAAGGTGTCCGGCACGAGGCCCGTCCCCACCAGCGATGGGAGCGGGAGCGTGTAGCCCCAAACGGCAGCGCCGGCGAGGATGCCCGCCAGGGCTCCATATTTTGTCCCGCGCCGCCAGTACATACCGCCCAGGAACGCCGGCGCGAACTGCGCCACGGCCACGAAGGAGATCAGGCCAATGGAGACGAGCGAGTAGCTCTCCCCGACGGTCTTCAGGTAGGCATAGCCGATCAGCAGAACGACGACGATGGCGCCGCGACGGATGCGGAGGATTAAGCCGGTGAGGCGCGGCCGCTCTGCGAGGCGAAGCGACCGGATCCGAAGGAGCGCCGGCATCAGCAGGTCGTTGCAGATCATCGTGCTCAGGGCCGTCGTCGCCACGATCACCATGCCCGTCGCCGCCGACAGCCCGCCGAGGAAGGCAAAGAGGGCCAGCGCCTCGTTCCCCTGGGCCAGCGGCAGGGATAGAACGAACGCATCGGCCGTCTGGCTCTCGCCGAACGTGAGCAAGCCCGCCACCGCGATCGGCAGCACGAAAAGATTGATGGCGAAGAGGTAGAGCGGAAACAGCCATGTCGCCTTGCGGATGTGGCTTTCATCCACGTTTTCAACCACACCCACCTGGAACTGTCGGGGCAATAGCAGAAAGGCCAGCATCGAGAGGCCGGTCAACCAGATCCATTCGGACGCGCCCGCGGGATCCGTCTGCGTGTACAGCTCACGGATGAGCGGATCGGCCGCACCGGCAGCGAACAGATCCCCGAAGCCGTCAAACATTCCGAAGGTGACGTACGCGCCGACAGCCAGAAACGCGCCGAGCTTGACGACCGATTCGAACGCGATGGCGGCGACCAGCCCCTCATGACGTTCGGTCACGTCGAGGTGACGCGTGCCGAACAGAATGGCGAAGACCGCGAGGAAAAGCGAGGTCCAGAGCGCCGTATCTACCCCGCCGTGCGCCAGACCCGTGGCAGCCGCGGCACCGGCCTCGCCCGGCGTCTCCACGAGCACGTTGTAACTGGTAGAAATGGCTTTAAGCTGGAGGGCAATGTACGGCACAATCCCGAGCACAGCCACCACCGTCACCACCCCGGCAAGACGGGCGCTCTTACCGTATCGCGACGCGATGAAATCGGAGATCGAGGTGATCCGCTGATACTGACTGATCCGGACCATCTTTCGAAGGACGATCCAGCCGATTAGCGCCATCAGCGTCGGGCCTAGGTAGATGGGTAGAAACCCCAGTCCGGTCGTCGCTGCTCGTCCGACGCTTCCATAAAACGTCCACGCCGTGCAATAGACGGCGAGCGAGAGGGCGTAGATGTACGGGTTGGAGATGATCGACCGGCCGCGCTCGGCACGCTCGTCCCCGTAGTAGGCCACCGCGAACAGGAGGCCGAGGTACGCCGTCGCCAGAAAGAGAACGAGACTGGGCGCCATAACGCGACGAACGTAGGTCGTGACGAACTTAGGTCGTAGGGTCGTCCCGGTAAGACGGGGGCGGATCCGACGGGCGCGGATCCGACGGGCGCGTGGCGGGCCGCTCCATGAGCCAGGCCGTTCCGGCGATAAGAAGGGCCCAGACGCTGAAGAGGGCGACCACGAGGACAGGGATCTCCCCGAGGAATGCATTCCTCCGAAAGATCGAGAGAAACGGATCCGTCAGGAGAAGGATGCCGACGGCAAAGAGAAGAAGCTGACGCTGGCGATACGTCGTGCTGTCCGTGTCCATAGGCGATTGCTACATCGAGCGTCCGCTCTGCTGTCTAACGGGCCACCGTTTGCTATCTCTGAGTGCAGACGCCCGCTCGGGAGGCAGCCTCATTCGTCCGCGGTTTCGGTTTCCCCGATTGCATTGGCGATGAGCAGGCACACGCCGGGCACGCTCGGGTCGTCGATCGAGTAGTACGCGTTCACCCCTTCCTTGCGGCGCTTCACGAGTCCGTCCCGCATCATGATACCGAGATGCTTCGATACGTTGGCCTGGCGCTGCCCCGATGCGTCAACGAGCGCCTGCACGGAAAGCTCATCGTGGATCCGGAGGAGGTTCAGCAGCTGCAGCCGAACCGGGTCACCCATGACCTTCAGGCGACGGGCCACGCGTTCGATCATGGCGTCGCGGAGCAGCGGCGGATTGGAGGCATCGGACATGCGGTCAGACGAACGTCGGATGAGAAGCGGGGGGTGGTGGAGGTCGTTTACATTTCGTTCACATTCACAACAGAGAGTAACCAATCGAGCGTCGTCTGTCAACCAGAGTCGGCGTCGCCGGCCGGTGCGAATGCGATGCATCAGTCCCCGGGCGACGCACGCAGATCCTTCTCGAGCGTAACCGGAATTCGTCCGCGGACCGCGTTGCAGCAGAACAGACGGGCCGCGCCCCGCAGATCGTCGACCGATAGCGATGCTTCGCACATGCGCGGCTCCGTGTCCAGGAGAAACGCGCGATAGACGCCGCCGAGAAGCCCATCCTCTGTCGGAGGCGTCACCCACCGGTCGTCGATTTCCGCGATCACGTTGCTCCGTGCGCCTTCGGTGACGCGCCCATCCGGCGTTACGAGAATCGCCTCGTCGACCCCGGCCGCCTTCGCCTCCTCCATCGCATGGGTGTACGCGGTTCGGCGCGTCGTTTTGTGATAGAAAAACGGATTATGCGGCTGAGCCGGCTCTCGGGCAATTGCCGCCGACCAGCTCTCGGGTTGCGGCGGCATCAGCCGAACGTCGATCTCGGGATCACCGTCCCGCCCGACGGTCATGCGGACGAGGACGTTCGTCGAGGGAGTCTCCGCGAGAGCAGCCGTCAGCGCCGCGTCGATGCGCGCTCGGTCGACGTCGAATCCGAAGTACGCGGCCGATTTCTCCAGCCGACGCCAATGGTACGACCACAGATCGATCGTACCGTCGGCCGCTCTCATCGTCTCGATCAGTCGAAACGTGGACGGTTCGTCATCCGCCGGATCCGTTAAGAACCGGGCTTTAAGTCGGCATTCCTCGTATTCCGCATCCGGATCGGAGTCCCAGACGACCCCGCTTCCCGTTCCCATCACCCCGGAAAGAGCCTGGGGGCTGGATGAATCGCCACATCGTAGCGTAACCGTTCTAATGGCGACGTTGAAGCAGGCCGTATCATCCGGGCCGGCGTACCCGATCGCCCCGCAGTACATGCCCCGGGGACCGGTTTCAAGCTCGTGGATGCGTTGCATGGCCCGTCGCTTCGGCGCTCCCGTCACCGATCCGCAGGGGAACAGCGCGTCGAGGATCGTGGAAAGTCGAGCATTCGGTACGAGTTCGCCCTCGACCGTCGACGTCATCTGAGTGAGCGTGTCATACGTTTCCGTGGAGAAAAGCGAGGGGACGCGAACCGACCCGGGCGTGCAGCATCTCGACAGGTCATTACGAAGAAGGTCGACGATCATCAGGTTTTCGGCCCGGCTCTTTGAATCTGTTTCCAACCGATGCCGGAGGCGATCGTCTTCCTCAAGCGTCATCCCTCGGCGAATGGTGCCCTTCATCGGCCGGGTGACGAGCCGCCCTCCGTCGCGCCGAACGAAGAGCTCGGGCGAGGCACAGAGAACCCGGCGATCGCCCAGGTGCAACCAGGCGCCGTAGGGCACGGGTTGGCGGCGGCGCATCTGTGCGTAGAGACGGAGGGCGTCGTCAGCACCGCAGTCGAAACAGACCGGTCCGGTGTAGTTGATCTGGTAGACGTCGCCCTCGCGGATCAGCGACTTGATTCGGTCGAGCGCCGCGCGGTATGCGTCCTTCGGCACATCGAACCGCGCATTCCGGACGTCCGGAGGCGCTTCGAGCGACGAGAACCCCCGGGCGACATCGGCTGAAGACCATTCGACCGGGCTATCGTACACACCGAGCCAAACGAGCGGGCCGTCGATCGGATGGGCGGGCATTCCGTTCATGGCCAACCCGGCCTCGTAGGTCAGCGCTCCGGCAACGAAATATCCGGCTTCCAGCGCATCATCCGCATCTCGAAGCACCCCGGCAACGTCCGCAGGCACACCGGCGCGCAGGACCTGCCTCGGCTCCTGAAAGAGAAGGCAGCGGTCGGGCGGGGATGAGCCGTCCGGATCAGGTCGGGATGCATCCAGAAACACGGTCCCCGGCGCGTCCAGATCGGCCGGGGCGAGGCCCCGGTCGCGAGCCGGCACGAATTGCGAGATGGGGGATGAGGAGGGCATGGGACGGCGGTTCGTAAACGGCGATCCAGGACAATGCGGTACGCCGCGCGTCCGGCGAACGTTCGTCCGGCCCTGCCATCCGTACGAGAAGCGTTACGGACGGCATGTAGCGACGTCAGTCCTGCCCGCGCGCTTCTCCGGAAACCAACCGTTTAGACAAAAAAATGCCGGGGTCGGCGAACCGACCCCGGTCTTCCCACGCTACTTCACTTCTTTCGTCCGGATGCTGGATGCACCCAACCGGCCAGAGGCTAGTTGAGGCAAACCGAGCACCGTCGGACGCACTCATCTCCGTTCGAGTCAGAGACCGTTACGGAGACTTCCGCATACGGTGTAATCACCGCAGCGTCTTGGACGGAGCGATCGACGGACGAAGCAGCGGCCGTCGCTTTGCGCTCCGAAGGCGAAACCATCCACCATTCCCGCTCTTCCGTTGCGCGAATGTCCACATCCAGCGATGCAATACGCAGTCGATGGACGACATCCATCTCGAGCACTTCGCGCGCCCCGGCGGCCAGACCGGCGCGCTCTCGGTAATACGCCACAGCTACGAGCGCGGCAGGAAGCGTCCAGCAGGCGGCTAGCAGGATGAGGACGATCGGAGACAGAGACATATCGGTAGAGGCTGGATGAACCGGACTTAATCCAATGGATACTCGCCCGACAGTAGTTACAAACCGTGTGCCGACCTCCATCCACCCCGTGCCTACACCGCTATCGTGATAATTTTAGGGGTATCGTCACATGACCGTTAATATTCTTCGCAATATCGGGACTTTCCCCCGATCTGACGGCAGAATCGGCCCGTAGCGACCGCAAAAGCGTGTGAGAATTGAGACAGCCCACCGATCGGGGCGTCCGTTGGCTGACACAGATCCCATCCATCATCGGATTCTGGGTCGTACAATTTGTAACCCCGCGCAATAAATCTATTCTCAAACCGGAACTTTTGTAACACATCAATCAGAAATGTAGGAGCCCGGTGCGTTGTGTTCATGATGTAGCGCGCGGGAGGGAGGCCGTTTCCAGACGTACGACGAGCGCCGCTCCCGAATGTGAGAGCGGCGACGTGGTCCGCGTGGTGGTTCCTGCCTCGGCATCGATCCGTATGAACCGGGTTCCGTCTTACATATTTCGCCGGTACTCTCCTCCTTCCTCGAAAAGAACGTTTGTGATTGTACCGAGCGAGCAGTACTTGACGGCTTCCATCAGCACATCAAACGTATTGCCACCCGTTCGGGCCGCTTCGCGCAGCTTCTCGATAGCCGCGTCCGCACGGTCGGGATAGCGTTGCTGGAAGGCACGGAGGCTCCGGAGCTGGTGCTGTTTCTCGTCGTCGGACGAGCGCATCAGGTCGACGTCCAGATCCTCTTCGGTCTGGTTGTCCTCACGCTGGAACGTGTTAACCCCGATGATGGGACGCTCGCCACTGTGTTTCTTCTCCTCGTACACCATGGACTCCTGCTGGATCTTGCCGCGCTGGTACATCGATTCCATAGCGCCCAATACGCCGCCGCGGTCGTTGATCCGTTCGAATTCGGCCCAGACGGCTTCTTCCACGAGATCGGTCAGTTCCTCGATGACGTATGCCCCCTGGAGCGGGTTCTCATTCTTCGTCATCCCCAGCTCTTTGTTAATGACCATCTGGATGGCGATGGCGCGTCGCACGCTCTCCTCCGTCGGGGTCGTGATCGCCTCGTCGTAAGCGTTGGTGTGGAGCGAATTGCAGTTGTCGTACACCGCCATCAGCGCCTGCAGCGTCGTGCGGATGTCGTTGAACTGAATTTCCTTGGCGTGGAGACTCCGTCCCGACGTCTGGATATGGTACTTTAGCTTCTGACTTCGCTCGTTGGCCCCGTACTTCTCGCGCATTGCAACACTCCAGATCCTGCGCGCGACCCGGCCGATCACGCTATACTCCGGATCCATGCCGTTGGAAAAGAAGAACGACAGGTTCGGAGCGAACTTGTCGATGTCCATCCCGCGGCTCAGGTAATACTCCACGTAGGTGAAGCCGTTGGCCAGCGTGAAGGCAAGCTGGGTGATCGGGTTGGCACCGGCCTCCGCGATGTGATATCCGGAAATCGATACCGAGTAGAAGTTTCGGACGCTCCAGTCGATGAAGTACTGCTGGATGTCGCCCATCATCCGAAGGGCGAAGTCCGTCGAGAAGATGCACGTGTTCTGGGCCTGGTCCTCCTTCAGGATGTCGGCCTGGACGGTCCCGCGGACCACGTTCAACGTGTTCTCCTTGATCTCCTCGTAGGTTGACGCGTCCATCACGCCCCAGTCGACCAGTTCGGCACCGGTGCATCCGAGGAGGCCGAGACCGCTTCCGTCGTGCGTCTCTGGCAGGTCGTCCTCTCGCCCATCCGGCCCATACGGGACGTAGCCCGGACGGTCTTCGCCCAGGTGCTCGTCGATCACCGCCTCCGCGTCGTCCCAGCGACCTTCCTGTCGCAGGTGTTTCTCCACCTGCTGATCGATCGCCGTTTGCAGAAACATCGCCAGAATCATCGGCGCGGGCCCATTGATCGTCATGCTGACCGACGTCTTCCGGTCGGCGAGGTCGAACCCGGAGTATAGCTTCTTCATGTCGTCGAGCGTGCAAATCGACACGCCCGCATTGCCAACCTTACCGTAGATGTCGGGTCGTTCATCCGGGTCGAAGCCGTAGAGCGTCACACTGTCGAACGCGGTCGACAGGCGGTTCGCCGGGCTGTCCGACGAGACGAGGTGAAAGCGCCGGTTCGTCCGCTCCGGCGACCCTTCCCCGGCAAACATCCGCGTCGGGTCCTCGCCTTCGCGCTTGAAGGGAAAGACGCCGGCGGTGAAGGGGAAGTATCCAGGTAGATTTTCGAGAAGCGCAAAGCGAAGCCGTTCGCCGGCATCTTCGGTTTTCGGCAACGCCACGCGGGGCACCCTCGTGCCGCTGAGCGTTTCGCGATACAGGGGCACGGTGAAGTCGCGCCCGCGAACGGTGTATGTAAACGTGTCCTGCTGGTACGCGTCCTTGAGGTCATCCCAATCGGTAAGGATGTCGCGGCAGCGGGAGTCGAGCTTATCCCACCAGTGCTGGACCATATCGTTCAGACGACCGGCAATCTGCTCTTTGTCCTCCGGTGCCCAGTCGTCGACCTGACGACGCGCTCCGTTCGCCTCGCCCCACTTGCGCGCGATCTCGATCTGTTCCTCCGCCCATTCGCGATAGCCGCGGCCCGCTTCGACGATTTCGCCGAGGTACCGGTTGCGACTCGGCGGGATGATCGCGACGTCCGCAGGATCGGGTTCGGGCACCTCACGGTCTCTATACGTCGACGACTGCCGGTCGAAGCGAAAACTGGCATTCAGTTCGTCCAGTAGCGCGAGATAGAGCCGCGTCACGCCCGGATCGCCGAAGTGGGACGCCATCGTCGGGTAGACCGGCATCTCCTCCGGGCTCTCATCGAACCGCATCCGGTTGCGCTGGACCTGCTTGCGAACGTCCCGAAGCGCATCTTCTGAACCGCGCTTCTCGAACTTGTTGATCGCTACGAAATCGGCGAGGTCCAGCATCCCGATTTTCTCGAGCTGCGTGGGCGCGCCAAAGTCGTGGGTCATCACGTAAAGCGAAAGATCGGTCAGGTCCACGATCTCCGTATCGCTCTGTCCGATGCCCGCCGTTTCGAGGATGACGAGGTCAAAGCCCGCCGCCTCGCACACGGTCATGGCCTCGTGTAGCGCCTCGCTCGTGGACCGGTTCTGTTGCCGCGTGGCAAACGAGCGCATGTAGACGCGATCCGCGTTCGTGCCGTAGATCGCGTTCATACGAATCCGATCGCCGAGCAGAGCACCGCCCGTCCGGCGACGAGTTGGATCCACGCTGAGCACGGCGATGTCGACATCGTCAAAGTCGTTGATGAAGCGACGCACCAACTCGTCCGTGAGCGTCGACTTTCCGGCCCCGCCGGTACCGGTAATTCCGAGCGTCGGGATCGTCGATCGGCGCGTTCCGGCCTCCGCCTGCCCGTCGTCCATCGTCCGGGCGGACTGTCCGTCGCCGCCCGCTCCCAGATCCGTCATCTCTGCCGCACCACCGTCTGCTGCCTGGCCTTCAAGCACGGCGGCAGCTTTCCTCGAATGAGGCGCTTCAACGAGCGACAGGCTACGTGCCACGCGCCGGTCATCTCTCAGCGATACATCTCCCGAGATCTGAAATTCGGAATCAGATATCGGGTAGTCGCACTCGCGGACCATCTGATTGATCATGCCCTGCAGCCCCATCTGCATCCCGTCTTCCGGGGAAAAGATCTTGGCAATCCCGTAGGTCTCCAACTCGTCGATCTCTTCCGGAACGATGACGCCCCCGCCTCCCCCGTAGATGCGGATGTGTCCGGCTCCCTTCTCCTCCAGAAGATCGTGCATGTACCTGAAATACTCGACATGCCCGCCCTGGTAGCTGGACACCGCAATGCCCTGAGCGTCCTCTTCAATGGCCGTTTCGACGACGTCCTGAACCGACCGGTTGTGCCCGAGGTGAATCACCTCGACACCCGTCCCCTGAAGGATGCGGCGCATGATATTGATCGCCGCGTCATGCCCATCAAACAGACTCGTGGCGGTCACAAAACGGACGGGATGCGTGGGCTCGTAACGCTCGGTCTCCATGGCTCGACGGCGACAGGTGAGAGAATGCAGCGGACGGGGAGAGTCCTGAGGCTCTGCAACCGAGTATAAAGACGTCGCACCCGGGCGGTTTCCGTTTCACCAAAAGCGCTTCCGAATGCGGGCGATAGCGGCGTCGGCGTTTCCCGGCCGCATTACGCCGGTCCGCCCTGCTGCGGCTGAAGCAACAGACCCAGGCACCCCGTTTTCTTTCATGTACGCTGCTCTTTATGATACGCTCCTCTCCCGTCCTCGTCCCGCTTACCCTGCTTATGCTTCTCATCGTCCCCATGCAGGCCGACCAGGTTGCTGCACAGCACGTGGTGCCCCCTTCCGAGACGACTGCCCCCCTCTCGGAGCGTGACGGCGCCGACCACGTCGTTCCCCACGGACACGACCGCCGACGAGCGGCCCACGTTTACTGTCATTCGTATCGACTGGTCGTCCAATGTAGTACTATCGACGGATCGGACCGGCGATGAGATGCAGCATATCCCCATTTTGCTCGGAGACCACGCTCGCTTACCTGTACTGAATTACGCGGTGAAAGTCCTGGCCGAGACCGTGTGCCTCCGCAGCGCTATTTTCGCGACGCCAACCCGATGCAGCGTGCCCGCGATCGAGGGCACACCCGTGTCGTCCTATCCCGATGAAGAAAGCACCGGGCGGATCCGATGACGAGGCAACCGGCAGAGACGAAGATAGAGACGCAATACAAACGGTTGGGTACAGTCGATTACCGTAACCTGCGCGTCAGGCCAGAGACCCCGCCCGCCATGTACAGACGGGGAACAGAACGGCATTACTGGAATGCCACTCTGCACGTCGCCCGAAGCAACCGGCACACCGAACGGACGGCCGACGCACCGACGGTCCACCCCTCACTTCTCTTCCCCCGCGCGAATGCCTCGATCTCCCGTTTCCCATGCGGTCGCCGTACTCTCCCTTGCCGTCCTTCTGCTTACACTTTCTGCCTGCGGAGGCGACGAAGACGACGCTGAACCGCCGGCACTCCCCCGGGACGTAGACGCATCACAATACACCACGACCGACTCGGGCCTCAAGATGTACGACATCGAAACGGGCGACGGCGCCACAGCGCAGTCCGGCGACCGGGTCCGCGTGCACTATACCGGCTGGCTCCGGTCCGACAGCACGCAGTTCGATTCCTCCATCGGTCGCGGCCCCTTCACCTTTCGGATCGACGGCACGGGGCGTGAAAGCGTGATCGAGGGATGGAATGAGGGCGTCGCGGGAATGAACGTCGGCGGCGAGCGTCAACTCGTCATCCCCCCGCAGCTTGCATACGGATCGGGAGGCGCCGGCCCAATCCCCCCGAACGCCACGCTGATCTTCGAAGTCGAGCTGCTCAACATCGAGTGAGCCCGCCGTAACCCGCCGACGTATGCTGCTCTCCGAAACGACGGCCCGTGTCCTCTCGAACGGCCGTATTTGCGATTCTTCAATCGACCCATGACATCATGAAAATCGTCGTCCCTGGAGGAAACGGCTTTATCGGATCGCACATCTGTCGTCTTGCAGTGAATGCGGGACACGAGGTGGTGGCGTTCGGCCGATCGGGGGAACCGGACCTTTTGCCCGTTCGGCACCCGTGGGTTGGAAAGGTAACATGGAGAACTGCTGACGTCTTCGACGTGGATGCCTGGTCGGACGCTCTGGACGGCGCCGATGCTGTCATCCACACGATCGGCACGATCACGCAGGACCCCGACAACGGAGTGACGTTTGACCGAATCAACGGCGAGGCCGCTATGGTCGCGGCTGAAGCTGCGGCGGATGCAGGCGTCGATGCGTTCGTGAAGCTGTCCGTGCAGAGCAAACCGCCGGGTGTTTCGGGGCGCTTTCTGGCGTCGATGCGCCGAGCGGAACGAGAGATCCCCGCCCGGCTCCCCTCTCTTCGAACCGTGTTCGTCCAGCCCAATCTGGTCTTCGGGGACGACCGGTTCTGCACGCCGACCATGGCGGGTGTATTGCAATCCATCGGGCGCCTCGTGCCGTTCGAATACGGTTCCTATCACGGCCGCCCGCTGCCGGTGCAGCTTGTAGCAGCGACCGCCGTTCAGGCCGCCACGACGGCTACGCTGCGCGGCGCGCTCGGCGTGGACCAGATCGACGGGATCGGCCGGACGAGCGGTCTCGTCGAGATCGACGATCTGCCGGAGCCGACGCTCCGCCCCCTCCTCGCCGGCATCGGCAGTGCAGCGCTGACGTACTGGACGCTCAAGCGCCTTCGACGGACCTCAGCCTGAAGGCTCCGGGTCCACCGGAACGGCCACCGTCCACCAGTAGGCCGCCTTTCGGTCTAACATCTCGGGGCGTACCCGCGTGAACGCCACGCGCCACGAATCACCGCCCTCCACGGAGACATCCGTCACGCCGGTCGCCGGCACGGTGCTGCCGGACGCCTCGCCAGCGCTCGCGCCTGCTTCCGTGACGCCCATTTCCATCAGGCGCAGCTTTTTCGGAGAGGTCCGGAAGCCGCTCCGGCGGGCTTTCAGCACGGCTTCTTTGATCGACCACACAAGAATGAGCGTAGCACGCGCGTCGAACGGGAGGCGCTGAAGCACCTTCCCATCGTCGGGGTGCGATAGAAACCGCTTCACGTCGGGATTGCGCGGGGCGATCTCCTCCAGATCCAGGCCGATACGGTCTCGCGAGATTCCGGCAACAGCATGCGGCCCACAGTGCGCGATGGAGAGATGCCAATTGCTCCCCACAACGTCGACCGCATCATCAGGAGCTACCTTCAAGCCCACATCTTCCGGGCGACCGCCCGTTGCGTGAGCCAGAAGTTCACGAGCAGCCGCGCGTCCGGCCAGAAATTCCCGGCTCCGCTTTTTCGATCCGAAGCTCCCGGCTTTCTTTCCTTCCGATCCCGAGAGCCAGGAGCGCCACCTCTGCACGTGCTCATCCCCATACGTCACCGCGTGGAGGTGCAGATCGCTTCCCCCCGACCCGCTCACCATGGTCTTCAGCCGCCTGGCGGCCCGTTCCCACACCTGCGGCATTGAGTCGCGGTGGTTCGCCGGCGTGCCGGTCATTGGTCCAAGGTGGCCTTTGCGGGACCAAACGCGCGCTGCACGTGCTTTTCCAGCGACGACTTGATGTCAGCAATCACCTCCGCCCCGTCGTCCGACTCAACGGACATGCTGTGGATGTAGAGGTGCTTCTGGTCGGCCGACACGTCGAGCGTCATCGTCCCCGGCGTCAGCGTGATCAGGTTCGCCAGCGCAGTGATTTCGCGTTTGGTCCGAACGTCCAGCGGGTACTCGATCACGGCCGACCGGATGTCGAAGGACGGCGCGACGGTGATACGGGCGACACGGACACTCGACACAAACAGTTCTCGGAGAAACACGAGGACGAGGACGCCGAATCGGACGAGCCGCCGGACCGGATTGGCACCGCGGAAGGCGCCCCGGTCATCGTTCGCGTCGAAGATCGGCTTCGAAAACACGGTGACGCCGGCCCCGAGGAGAAGCCCGAACAAAAGGTTTGGAACGTCGAACGCCCCCTGAAGCGCGGCCCAGATGAGTGCCAGAACCAGTGTGCGTATCGTCGTTGCGAGCATCGAGCGGTGGAGCGGATGCGGGGATGGAAACGGGAACGGGTGTGGCGCCGCGGTTCGACGCCGAAGGCGGTCGACGGGTGGCGTCTACCCGAGTACCGCCTGGATGTAGGGCGCCGTGTTCGTCAGGTTGGCCGCGGCCTGCTGGGCGAGATCGAAGAGCGGCTGTGCGTAGAGACCGACGGCGAGCAGTGCGATGCCGATGACGACGATCGGCGCCTGCAACACCGACCGCTGAAGGAGCGTGTCCGTGCTCACGAGCCCCTCCTCTCGAGCAGGACTCCAGAAGGCGCGCGCCCAGACCTGTGCGACAACGAGAAGCGTCAGGACGCCCACGAGAAGGGCGATGGCGACGATCAGGTAGTTTTCCGTCGCGAGACCTGCCTGTACCAGCGTCAACTTCCCCCAGAAGCCCGGGAACGGCGGAAAGCCCGCGAGCGAAAACGCCGGAACGATAAACGATAACGCGAGCAACGGCCGGTGCATGTAGAGGCCGCCCATTTTGCCGACCTCCGTGGTGCCGGTTTCTCGCTCCATCACGCCGCCGATGAGGAAGAGCGACGCCTTGACCGGGATGTCCTGGAATATGTAAAAGACCGCGCCGGCGAGGCCGAGTGTCGTGAAGAAGCCAAGCCCCATCACGACATAGCCCATTGCGCTGATGACCAGGAAGGCGAGGAGCCGGTTGACGTTTCGCTCCGTGAGCGCCCCGAGGACGCCGATGACCATGGTCGCTCCCGCCACGACGAGGAGGAGCGTTTTCGTATACCCGGTGGGCTCGGGGAAAAGCAACGTGAAAATGCGGATCAGCGAGTACACGCCGACCTTGGTGAGGAGTCCGGCGAAGATGGCCGCGACGGGGGCGGGCGGCGTGTGGTAAGATGCCGGGAGCCAGAAGTAGAGCGGGAAGAGGCCGGCCTTGATACCGAACCCGACCAGGAACAGGGCGGCGATGGTCGCCTCGAGCCCGGCTTCCTGGATATTCCCCATGCTCGTCGCGATATCCGCGAAGTTCAACGAGCCGGTGAAGCCGTAAAGCAGTCCGATCGCGGTCAGGAAAGAGACCGAAGCGACCAGGTTGATCCCGACGTATTTAACCGCCCCCTCCAGCTGCCGCTCCTCGTTCCCCAGGACGAGAAGGACGAACGAGGCGATCAGAAGCACCTCGAACCAGACGTACATATTGAACAGATCGCCCGTAATGAACGCCCCGTTGATCCCCATCATCAGCAGATGGAAGAGCGTATGGAAGCCGAAGAACTCCCGCTCCACGTCCATCCCGCGCAGCGCGTACACGGCAACGGCGAGCGCAACGAACGCCGAGATCGTGATGAGCCCGGCCGAGAACGAATCAGCAACGAGGGTGATGCCGAACGGTGCCGCCCAGTTGCCCATCTGCGCCACCTGGATGCCGCTCGTTTGAACGGTCCACAGAACCGCGGACGAGGCCCCGAGCAGCGCGACGGCTCCCAGCACGCTGAGTGTACGCTGCGCGAATCGAGACCGGCGCAGCAGCAACGTCAGAATGCCGGTCACGGCGGGGATCAGGACCGGAAGTACGAGGAGAACCTTCATCGGCGGCGGTAACAAGTCAGAACGAGTTCAGGGGGCAGCGCGGTGTGCTCCGTCGGGGCTATGCAGGCAGGCGTTTTTTTTCGGTGTGCAGGTCCACATCCTGCTCCGGCTCCGAGGCCGTCAGCCGATCCGCATCGATGGTCCCGGACACGGTGTAATTTCGGTAGACGAGGACCAGTGTGAAGGCCAAGAGCCCGAAGCTGATGACGATGGCTGTCAGGATAAGCGCCTGCGGAAGCGGGTTCGCGTACGCGCCCTCAATGACTTTCTGCCCGTAGGGAATCACCGGCGGCACCTCCCGCGTGAGCCGGCCCATCGTGAAGATGAGCAGATTGACGGCGTTGCCGAGGATGATGATGCCGATGACGAAGCGAAGCAGGTTGCGCCGCAGAAGCAGGTAAAAGCTTGCGGCGAAGAGCGTACCCGATACGACGGCGAGGATCAATTCCATAACTCGAATTCAGATCGATCAGAAACAGCGTGGGAGGTCTCTGGAGCCGGTCACAGCCGGCGGAGAAGCATTAGTCGTCGATCAGGCCCGGGACCCGATCCTCGACGCTGAAGACCATCAGCAACACGGTACCGACCACGACGAACATGACGCCGATGTCGAAGATCAGCGTCGAGCCCAGCTTCAGCGGGTCGGATAGTCCGGGAATGGGGACCTTGACCCAGAGGCTCTGCAGGAAGGACGCCCCGGTGGCGAGGGACAGGATCCCTGCCCCCACCGAACACGCCAATCCGGTGCCGAGCAGCGTTCGCGGAGCCAGCCGCAACACGCGCCGAGCACCGTCAACGCCGACGGAAAGCGCATACAGCACGAACGCACTCGCCGCGACCAGTCCGCCGACGAAGCCGCCGCCGGGGAGGTTGTGGCCGCGCAGCAGCATAAAAATCGAGAACAGGAGCAGGATCGGCACCAGGAGGCGCGTGGCGATCTGCAGGATGAGAGAGCGAATCATAGCGGATCTCGTTGGAGTGGTCGGGGAGCGGCAGGTGCGGGCGACGGTCAGGAACTGCTCCGATCGTCGGAAGCCGCCTCCTCGGCGCTGGCGGGCTCATCGGGATGGACCCCGGCTCCGCCGTTCTGGTCTGCGGCTCCGCCCGTTTCGGCACCGGCCGCGACCGTCTCGCCGTCTCCATCCACCCGGATTGGTTCGTCATCAGAGTGGAGGCGCGTTCCGAGGATCTCAGGTAGACGAATGCGTCGCATCCGCATCAGCACGAAAACACCCAACGCGGCCATCGTGAGGACGATGATTTCGCCCATCGTATCCAGGCCACGGAAGTCGACAAGAATCACGTTCACGATGTTCGACCCCTGCGCCTCCGTGTAGCTGTTCTGCATCATGAACTCGGATACCGACCGGTCGAGCGGAAACGAGAGCGCGCCGAACGCAACGGTGGTGACGATCGCCCCGACCCCGATGGCAACGACCGCGTCCCGGATACGGGAGGTGAGCGGCTCATAGCCGTCGATATTGGGGAGATGAATAAGGACGATCACCAGAAGAATCAGTGTCAGGGTCTCAACGGAGAACTGCGTCATGGCAAGGTCGGGCGCTCCGAAGAGCAGGTAGAGGAGCGCCACGCTGTAGCCACCGATGCTGAGTGCAAGGATGGCGACAAACCGATCGTTGGCCCGGACGGCGGCGAGTGCAGAAAGCACAATCAATCCCGCCAGTGCCACTTCGTAGTACCGGACTTCGCCGAGCTCGGACGGCCAGGAGAGGTTGGCTTCGAAGAGAAGTGCTCCACCGACCATTATGATCGTGCCCGTGAAGATGAGCAGCAGGTATCGGCGGAACTGGCCGGTCTGAAAGGCGCGCGTGATCCAGTGGCTACTGCGTCCCAGCTGGTACAAGATCCGTTCGAAGCCGTCGCCCGGTGCATCGCCGAGTGCGCGACCGAAGCCGCCCATCACCGTGCTTTCCTGGAGGCGTTCCCAGCCGTAGTAAATCGCAAAGCCGAGCGCGAACGTGATCAGGCTTGCGATCAGCGCGGGATTGACGCCGTGCCAGAGGGCGAGGTGGAGTTCATGCGGTTGCTGCAGGATGCCGGCCTGCGCGCTCTGAAGCAGACTATGGTCGACGAAAGCAGGGTAGAGACCGAGGGCAAGTCCGAGCCCGCCGAGCACGCAGGGGCCGAGATACATGCTGAGCGGCGCCTCGTGCGGCTCCCGGGTGAAGGCACCCTTGATTTCCCCGATGAACGGTTTGAGTCCGACGAGAAGACCGGAGGCGACGAGGGCGGCGTTCGCGAGCACGCTGGCGCCCAGGATCAGGGAGCTCCACCCCCCGGCGTGCAGGGCCGCCTCGTACGTAATTTCTTTTCCGATGAAGCCAAAGAAGGGCGGAATACCGGACATGGACAGTGCGGCCGCGAGTCCGCCGGCCATGGTGATGGGCATAGCGCTCCGCAGCCCGCCCAGCTCCTTCAGGTCGCGCGTGCCGGTCTCATGATCGATGTTGCCGGCCAGCATGAAGAGCGCACCTTTGTAAAGGGCGTGCACCAGCGTGAAGGTAACCATGGCCGCGATGGCCTCTTCGGTCCCAACCCCGAGCAGCATCGTGAGCAGCCCCAGCACCATCGTGGTGGTGTAGGCGAGGATCTGCTTCAGGTCGGTGTAGCGAAGGGCGAGCCACGCGGTCATGAGCATGGTGAAGCCGCCGAACGCGACGAGCGTCGTGGTCCAGAGCTCCGTCCCCCCGAGTACCGGATGCATACGCGCGAGGATGAAGACGCCGGCCTTCACCATCGTCGCGGAGTGCAGGTAGGCACTGACCGGCGTCGGCCCGGCCATGGCGGCGGGCAGCCAGAAGTGGAAGGGGAACTGAGCGGACTTGGTGAATGCGCCAGCACAGACCAGGATGAAGATACCGACGTAGAGCGGCGACTGGACGACCGTGTCGCCCATCGCCAGCATCTCGCTAAACTCCCACGTGCCGGTCACCTGGTACAGCAGAATCAGGCCCGCCATCAGCGCAAGGCCACCGGCACCGGTCACGACCAGCGCTTTCCGCGCCGCCTGCCGCGAATCCTCTTCGTTATGGTAAAAGCCGATCAGCAGGTACGACGTCAGGCTGGTCAGTTCGAAGAAGATGAAGAAGACAATGGCGTTGTCGGCCAGAACGAGCCCCAGCATCGCGCCCATGAACGACAAAAGCTGGACGTAGAACCGCCCGAGCTCGTCGCTGTGCTTGAGGTACCCACCGGCGTAGACGACGATCAGCGTACCGATCCCGGTGACGAGCAGGGCAAAGAGCAGGCTCAGACCGTCAAGGTAGAACGACAGCGGCAGATCGTACGCCGGAAACCAGGCGGTGGACTCGCGTAGGGCACCGTCATGCGTGACGTGCCCCGCCTGGCGGATGAAGTAGACGAACGCGCCGAGAGGGACCGTCGCGAGAATCCATCCCGCCGCTTTCCGCGACAGGCGGACCACGAGCGGAGCGACGGCGGCAGCGGCGAATACGCTAAGGACGGCCAGCAGCATGAGGGCGGTTCAAACGTGATCGAGGGACGATCGACCGGGTGCAGCGAGCGTAGCGGTGTGGGCTCGACGAAATCGCTCGGTCAGCCGGAGGAGGACGGGGCGGGCGGAACAGCTACGATGCGGGCTCAGCTTCATCGCTCTTCGACGGAGCGTTATCATCCGGCGCCTCGTCTGACGACGCTGCATCCGCCGACGTCTTCGACGGATCGATGTCGGAGAAGAGCGCGCGACGATCTCCAGAGTGTAGTGCGTCGGTCCGGTGGACGGGGACGTCGGACTCCGGCGACGAACTTCGAATCTCGAGACGCCCCTGTTCGGCAACGACGTCCTCGAACGTCTGGCGCCACTGGTCGACGACCGTCCCGCGCCACATGGAGACGCCGCCGAGGTAACCGGCGCGACCGATCATGTGGGCGGACACCGGCGCGGTGAGGAGAACGAACAGGATGACGACGACCGTGCGCGTCGTGAAGCTAATGTCGCCCATATGCACGGCAACGCCGACGAGGAGAAGCCCGATGCCGAGGGTGCCTGCCTTCGTGATGGCGTGCATCCGCGTGTAGAGGTCAGGCAGCCGGATGAGGCCAATGGCAGCCACCGACATAAACCCTGTACCGACCAGCATCAGCAGGGCGGCGATGATCTCCGTCATGATTCCGTCTGACTTTCGTTCGACTCGACGCGTTCGATGTATCGGGCAACAGCGACCGTCCCAAGAAAGGCGAGCAATCCGAGGACAAGGGCCGCATCAATGTAGGTCTCCTGCTCGGAAAGAACGGCGTACGCACCGAGAAAGCCCATCGCAAGGTATGCTACAAGGTCCAGCGCTATGACGCGATCGGGGAGGCTGGGGCCGCGAAGGACCCGGATGAACGCTGCGCCGATCGCCAGGCTCAGTACCGCGAGCGTAATGTACACGACCCACTCGATCAACGTCAGGTCAATCAGCGTCATGAAGCGAGGCCGGTAAGTCCGGGAAAGGTGGACGGAATGCGCAAACCTGCTGCCCTGCCGGTCGATGCGCCCGGCGCGTTGCCGGGTCCCGTGTGATCACACAGGTCGGTCAGCAGGACGGCATGCAGCGAGCTTTTCGACTTGTAATGGTACGTGGACACGCTGAAAGTGTCCAGTTCGGACGTAACGTGTGCGTCACTGCGTGCGGCATTCACCGTCTTTTGCAAAACGCTTCGCATCTGCATCATGCATCCGGATCGGGAAAATTCCCGACCTCGCCCGGCCATCCGCGGCCAACCAGCCTGCAGCAACAGCGTCCAGAATGACAAAGAGGACAGCGGAATCGGCTCCGCTGCCCTCCTCTCTTTGCTATCCCGGGACAGGCCCCGGACGAGTGGCGTCAGGATGTGATCGCCTCAAAATGATCGTTCACGGCATCCCAGTCCACGACATTCCAGAAGTGGTCGATGTAGGTGCCGCGCTCGTTCTGGTAATTTAGGTAGTACGCGTGCTCCCAGACATCCAGTCCTATGATGGGCTGGTGTCCCTCCATGAGCGGATTGTCCTGGTTCGGCGTGCTGAGTACTGTAAGGTTGCCGTCAGCATCTGCTACCAGCCAGCCCCAGCCGCTTCCGAATTGTCCGCCGGCCGTGTTGCCGAATTCCTCTTTGAAGGAATCGAACGAACCGAACTGATCGTCGATGGCATCCGCGAGGGTACCCGTCGGCTCACCGCCTCCGTCCGGGGACATGATGGTCCAGAAGAGACGATGATTGTAGAATCCGCCTCCGTTGTTGCGCACCGCCGTTTGAACGTCCGCCGGCAGATTGTCAACGGCCGACAGCAGCTCTTCTATGCTGTGCTTCTGCAGATCGTCGTAGCCTTCCAGGGCCGCATTCAGCTTGTCGGTGTAGCCCTGGTGATGCTTCGTATGGTGAATCCGCATCGTGCGCTCGTCGATATGCGGCTCGAGCGCATCGTAATCGTACGGGAGATCGGGAAGAGTGAAAGCCATAAATCTGGTTCCTCGTTTTCGGTTGGAAGGTCCGAACGTCGGATTGTAGAACCGTGCGAGGCTGCCGGCCGGCCGCAGCCGCGCTTCCTGCCACGAACGGCCCGGTATTGCTGCGTTTCATCAGACAACCTCCTACAAAATCCGGTGTCGATACGGCAGCAAGCACCGTTTGTTTTCCACCGGAGAGCCGGTTACAACCTCGTGGCCCCGCATGCACGAGACGTGAACATTTCTCCACTCACAAACCGGTCCCTGAACGGTCGCAGGCCGGTCCCTGAACGGCCGGGGCGTTGACGAACACCACCCGTTTTCGACCCGCTACACCGATGAAGACATTCCGGCGGTTTTCCACAGGCTGGGGCATGACGTATGCACCGGTCTCCCGGAGAATCAGAGCTTGACGACGACCTTGCCGCGGCTTTCCCCCGTGTGCAGGTATTCGACCGCATCCGGAATGGCATCGATGCCCTCGAAGACCGTTTCGTCGATGGAGACGTGCAGCGCACCGCTCTGAACGAGCTTCATGAGTCGCGTCATGTGCTCGGCGAACGACTCCGCATAGTGCGGGAGGAAGAACCCGCGGATGGACGCGCTTTTCGGCAGAAGCTTGGTGTAGATCCGTTCGGACGACACCTTCTCCGCGCCGGTCTTGTATTCGCTCACGTACCCGATGCTGAGAAGACGCCCGTACCGTGCCAGCGCATCGACGCAGGTGTCGAACAGTTCGCCCCCGACGCCCTCATACACGAGGTTGACACCGCTCGGATACTCCCTCTGCAGGACGTCGCCCACGTCCTCTTCGTTGTAATTGATCGGGTGATCGCACCCCAGCTTGTCGAGCAATTCCATCTTTCGCTCGCTCCCGCACGTCCCGATCACATGGTTGCCGGCTCGTTTTGCGAGTTGCACTGCGTACTGGCCCGTGCCCCCGGCCGCCGCCGTGACCAGAACCGTCTCGCCGCTGGACATGTCGCCCACCTCTTCGAGTGCGATAGACGCCGTGAGCCCGCTGACCATGATACTGAGCGCCTCGGGCGACGGCTCATCCACCGGCAGTGCGTTACTGGCCCGCACCACGTTGTACTCGCGGTAGCCCCCGCCGAGGGTGCTCGTCACCACCGCGTCACCCGGTGCCAGGTGCCGGACTTCGGAGCCGACCTCTTCCACGATCCCGGCGGCTTCGGCACCAAGCTCGATCGGCGGCTTCGCGCCGGGCTGGTAGCGGCCCGCCGTGATGTTCACGTCGGTCGCGTTGATCCCGGCGTAGACGTTCCGGATCAGGACCTCGTGCGGCTTCAGCTCGGGGATCGTCTCCTCCACGAGCTCCGCCGCGTCGCGGAAGTCGGTCGTCAGTTTTGTTGCGATCAGCTTCTTGTACGTCGTCGCCATGAGGTCGAAGGGGGCTCGTCGTTAGAGAGAGTCGGATAAGCGAAGAAAGCGTGCGGCAGAACGGGTGGGATCGAAATAGAATTGGTGCGACGGTCAACCGTTACCCGAGAGCGCGTGCTTGCGCCAGTACCGCGCCAGGCCGTGCCACGAGTCGCGGGGCTGACCGAAGCGCTCGTATGCCTCCCAGTACCGCTCGTCGGCTCGGGACCGCATCCGTGCGTTCTCCTCGTCTGCAAAGCGAGCAGCAAGTTCTGCGTCGTCCTGTTGCTCGCCGGCGTCCAGCGTGTGACGGACCGTCTCCGCGAATGCATCGATCCGCTCGGAGAGCACGCTCAGGTGGCGGTTGACGTCTGATGCAGGGCCGAAATGCGTGAGGAAGATCCGCTCCGGATCCCGAGCCAGTATTTTCTCCAGACTTGTGGCCCATCCCGCCAGGTCCACGTCCGGAGGCGGCATCACCGGAACGATGTAGTCGGATCCATGAACGCGCATACCCGCCACATCGCCAATGAAGGCGGTGCCGCTGGACGCATCGAAGTAGCTGACGTGATGCTGTGCGTGTCCCGGCGTATACTCGACGTCGATGCGTCGGCCCCCGACGTTGAGCGATTCCCCGCCCTCCAGCACCTTAACGTTGCCGTCCGGCACCGCCTCGAACTCTCCCCACAACCGGTCCATGTCATCGCCGTAGATGCGGCGCGCGCTGGATAGAAGCCGGCCCGGACGAACCATGTGAGGGGCACCGCGCTCATGCACATATACGTCAGCATCCGGGGCATGATGCTGCACGATCGTACCGGTTGCCCCCGCATGGTCCAGGTGGATGTGCGTCAGCAGGATACCGGTCACATCGTCCCACCCGAAACCCGCCTCCTCGAGTTTATCCGAAAGTGTCTTTAAGGCGGTGGTCGGCCCCGGATCGACGAGGAGGACGCCGTCGTCTGTATTCAACCCGGCCGTCGCGATCAGTTGTTGATGGCCGAGATACTCGGTATCCACGTACCAGGTCGTCTCGTCAATCCGATTCATGTGTGTACGGTGTATGGAGACAGTCGGAAAGGGTCTATGGAGGGCTCCGCATCACTCGAATAGCCGGAGGCGCCCGGTCGGTTTGCGATGCGGTTCAGCCAGCTTGACCGAAGGATACGAGAAAGTGCTGTTGATGTCGACCGTCCGGCGCGTGTCAGACCTAACATTTTCGTGACTGCACCGGCGCAGAACGGCGTGCTCGGCTCCGCTCTACGACCGAACCGGGACGTCCACCATGTCCACGCCCTCGAAATGGCGAACGAAATGGGCTCCGAAGGCGGTCGACGGCGTCTGAAAGCCCGGCGTGGCTCCCCCGTCCAGCACATGCTGCGCCGCGGCGACGGCGGTCCGTGCCGTGAACGTGTATCCCTCCGGTCCCGTCAACCGGGCGCTTACCTCGTCGCCGGCGTCGTTCGTGGCACGTCCCCACACGAGAGTAACGCCCTCTTCGCGCTGCTTCTCATCCGGGCCGGCGGGCTGCATACGGACCAGCGCCCCGAGTAGCTTCTTGACGGGCTCCCACTGGAGCAGCCAAGACACGTATCGGCTCAGGCGTAGCAGCGTGATGGCACGCTCCGGCAGATACGTGTAGGCTGTAATATTCGGAATGCCGGTGGAGTGGTAGCCGGTGGACACATCGCCCCACGGAATCGAGACCACGGTTTTCGATCCACGGCCGAAGTCCACCTCACGGGTCGACCACGCCGGCGGTACCGTGACGATCTGCCCGTCGCGGCGCACCTTACCGCCCTCGCCGAGATTCGAGACCGCCGTCAGTGCCGTGCCGCGCGAGACCTGACCGAGCCCCATGAACGCGATCTCGAGCGTCGTCGCATCCGGCAACGCCTCCGATAGGTGCTTCGCGACGCAGTCGGTTGGTACGACATCGAAGCCCACCCCGGGACAGACCATGATCGCGGCCGACGCGGCCTCCGCATGGCGACGAGCTGCCGCTTCGAACACATCGATCTCACCCGTGATGTCCAGGTAGTGCGCTCCGGTATCGATGCACGCCTGCAACATGGGTGTGGACGTGTGAATGAACGGGCCGGCGCAGTGTAGCACCACGTCGATTCCGTCCAGGCCATCGCGTATCCTGGCGGGCGTGTCCAGGCCAAACACGCGGCCTTCGAGGTCGTAGCGCTCCGCGATCGCATGTACCTTCTCTGCATCCCGCCCGGCGACTACGGGCGCAAGGCCCTGGTCGACGGCCTGTTCCGTGATAAGCTGACCAGTGTAGCCGTATGCGCCGTAAATAAGTAGTGACATATTGCCCTGGATGGTCTTTAAAAAACGAAACCTGTCGGGGAGGGTGGATCGGACCTGTCCCCTACGCATCGTGAAGGGTCAGGCTCCTGCACGTTCGCATTTCCCCTCCCCGCTACCGACCTTTCCGAAGACACCGGTTCCCCGCGCACAGGACCGCGCGCAGGATCATACATGCCGGTGCGCGTGCGACCGTGTGCCTATCTTCTTCGTGCCCATTGCCTCTTCATGCCCTTATGCCTCTATCGCTCACGGATGAGTCAACGGCTCAGCGCGCCTTTATCACCGGAGCCGCTTCGGGTCTTGGTCTTGCCTTCTGCCGGCATCTTGCGCGCGACGGCTGGACGATCGGAATGGCGGATGTCGCCGTAGACCGGCTGGACGAGGCAGCGACCGAGATCCGCGACCTGGGTGGCGTGCCCCGCATCGTACAGCTCGACGTGACCGACGCCGACGCTTTTTCGCAAAGCGCGGGCAACTTCGTCGAGGCAACCGGCGGAATCGACCTTGTCATCAACAATGCCGGACTCGGAGCCGGCGGGCCCTTCGAGGAAACGACTGCAGAGCAATGGCGCTCGGTTATCGACGTCAATCTTCTCGGCGTCGTGAACGGTTGCCAGACATTCATCCCGCACCTGAAAAACGGAGGGGGCGGACACCTCATGAACGTGGCCAGCATCGCAGCCGTCGCAGCTGGCCCGAGAATGTCGATCTACAACGTCACGAAAGCAGGTGTGCGGGCGCTCTCGGAAACGTTGTACGCCGAACTAAGCGACGACGGGATCCACGTATCCGTAGTGATGCCGTCATTTTTCCGAACGAACATCGATCGTGATCTCGTGGGGCCGGAATCAGCCCGGTCGATGACCCAGGCGCTAATGGAAAAATCCAATCTCTCGGCGGATGAGGTCGCCCGGCACGCACTCGACGCAGCAGCCTCGAAGGACATTCACGTCATCTACCCGTCATGGATGTCGCGTGTAATCTGGTACTGGAAACGGCTTTTCCCGGGACACTACGTGCGCGGTCTCGTCAAGCGCGAGCGGGAAGCGAAAGCGTTCGCCGAGAGATCCTCGTGAGACACACCTACCGTCGGAAGCGGCTCCCCGGCGTTATTTACACGTCGAACATATCCTGAAACTTGGTTGCCATCGACATTGAACCGGAGATCGACAGTTCCCCGCGCATCATGAGCGACATCGGATTGGCGTCGCCCCGGTGAATGTCCAGCCAGTGTTCATCGGTCGTCGAAATAGTGACGGACGGATCCTCGTGCGTCCCTTCGTGGATGCTCAGTGACTGGTCGCTGATTTCCAGAAAGTAGGTGCCACCTTTCTCGCCGGAGATATCAAGCTGTACGACGCCATCCATTCCCTTGGCCGCCTGTGGATTAAAAGCATTCGGGTACAACTGCATTAGTTCGTCCAGATTCGAGAAGGCGGCCATTTAGCTTTCTATGTTCTTGAGGAAGGGGTGGACCGGGCGGTCCGGGGCAGAGGTCGTGCGAGTGCCAATCGCCCGATCCACCGCAGGTTTCTATGTCGCGGAATCATCACAAGCGCCGGTGCCATCAACGACCCGCATCAACGTGCCGGAGCGCCCCACCCTGTGGACGGCCTCTTTTCGGGGCGGAACGACCGGTCCGGGTCAGGCACTCGTCTGCTTGCGTTCCTGCTTCACCAGGTCGCGGCGAAGGATCTTGCCGGACGCCGTCTTCGGAATCTCATCGACGAACTCAACGCGCCGAACCTTCTTGTACGGAGCTACCTGTTTAGCCACAAACTTCATGATAGCGTCGGGCGTCAGGTCGCGGGCGTGCTGCTTTCGAACAACGAATGCCTTGGGCACCTCACCGGCCTCCTCGTCGGGACTCGGAATGACGGCCGCATCCGCGATATCGTCGTGGGACTGCAGGATTTCTTCCAGCTCTGCCGGCGCCACCTGGTAGCCCTTGTACTTGATCAGCTCTTTCACGCGGTCGACAATGTAGACGTACTCGTCGTCGTCCACGACAGCCACATCGCCGGTGTGGAGCCACCCATCCGCGTCGATCGTGTCGTCCGTTGCCGCCCGGTTGTTCAGGTACCCCTTCATCACCTGCGGGCCGCGGACCCATAGCTCTCCTTTGTCTCCCGGCTCGACGTCGGTCTGACCACCCACGTCGACGACGCGAAACTCCGTATTCGGCACCACGCGCCCGACGGAGTCGATCGGGGTTTCAGGTGCGTCGCGCGGGACGAGGTGCGTCACGGGGCTCGTCTCCGTCATGCCGTACCCCTGCTTGACCATGCAGCCAAGGCGCTCCGCACAGGTCTCCGCCACGGATACCGGCAGCGGCGCCGCGCCACTGGTGATGAAGTCGAGGCTCGACAGGTCGAAGTTGTCGACCACCGGCTGTTTGGCAAGACCCAGGATAATCGGCGGGACCAGGTAGGCGCTCTTGATCCGGTGTTTCTCCACCAGACCACAGAACGCCTCCATTTCGAATTTGGGCATCGTGACCACGGCTGCTCCCTGCCGGAGCGCCATGCTCAGGATCACCGTCATGCCGTAGATGTGGTAAAAGGGCAGAATCCCGACCGTCGTCTCGCCCGACTGGATTCCCTCAATCGGTACGCACTGGCATACGTTGGCGACGAGGTTGCGGTGCGTCAGCATGACGCCCTTGGGCAGACCGGTGGTGCCGCTCGAGTACGGCAGCGCGGCCAGATCGTCCGCCGGATCGATATCAATCTTGGGAACGTCCCGGTCCTGGAGCATGAGCGCGGAAAACGGCGTCGCCCCTTCCGCCTCCCCCAGAACGAAGACCTCCTCGATACCGCTGGCCGCGGCGGCTTCCTGTGCTTTCTCCAGAAACGTGGGCACAGTCAACAGAAACCGCGCCCCGGCGTCTTCGAGCTGGTGCTGGGCCTCGTCCGCCGTGTAGAGCGGGTTAAGCGTCGTGACGACGCCGCCCGCCCGGGAGACGCCGAAGAAGGCGATGGCGTACTCCGGCACGTTGGGCATGTAGATGGCGAACACATCGCCTTGCCCGAATCCGCGTTGTGCGAGTCCGGCCGCGAACGCGTGGATCCCGCCGGCCAGTTCGCCGAAGGTGAGGGTGCGCCCCGTCGGCCCGTCGATCATAGCCGGTTCGTCGCGCCGATCGTGAAACCCGGCCATGACGTACTCGGGAAGCGACACATCGGGGATTTCGACGTCGGGATAGGGACTGGAGTATGGCATTGGCGAAGGCATCTCGATTGAAGGACGGGCCCCCGGTCCGGAAGCGGTTCCATGCCGGGTGCCAGAAGCGGGTGAATGCCCCGCATCAGGGCACTTCCATCATACAACCTTGGCGCCCCCTTCGCAAATGCTTCACGGGGCGCCCACGGCCAGCGACGAACCGAATCGGTCCGTGAAGCGTGGTGCGTGGACGCAACCCGGGTCGCCCTACTCCCCTTCGACCGTCGATGCCTCCGGCGCTGCCGGAATACGGGACACCGCTCCGTCAGAACCGAGGTCGACGCCGAGCGCATCTGCATTGCGTACGATCTGCATGTAGTACGTGATCATGCGTTCGTAGCAGGACACCGCGATGCGTTCGTTAATGCCGTGGATTCGGTGCTTGTCGTCCTGCGTCAGACGAAACGGTGCGAAGCGATAAACATGCTCAGAGATGGACGCGTAATGCCGGCTGTCCGTCGTACCCGGCACAAGGAAGGGCGCGACAACGACGTCATCGGCAATCTCCCGAATCGTGCGCTGGACGAGGTCAAACCACTCGTCGTCCATGGGCGAGACGCGCGTCGGCTCCCCCTGTTGTTGCGGATGAAGCGTGACGGGTAGCCCGTCGAGCCGCGATCGGACGTGGTCCATGACGTCCTGGACACTTTCACTCGGGCGAATCCGAAAGTTGACGACGGCCCGAGCGGTTGAGGGCACGACGTTGTCCTTCACTCCGGCGTCCAGAATCGTGGGGGCCGTAGTGGTCCGGATGGCGGCGTCCGTCGTGGGATCTTTGGTGAGCGCCCACGTGATCACGCCTCTCAGAAGCCACAGGTTGGCAAACGCCGTTTTGCCGGCCGGCCCCATTTCCGGGGCGATGAACTGAAGGGTCTGACCGGTGACGCCGGACAGACTGGCGCGGAGCGGATTGTCGCGGAGCCGCTGCACCGCCGTCGTGACCACGTCGATACTGGTCTGCTCGGGTGGGATGGACGAATGGCCGCCCATACCGTCCGCCCGGATCTCGACGCTCAGATACCCTTTCTCGGCGACGCCGACAAGGGCAACCGGGTCCGACACGTCGGGTACCGCCCCCACAGTGATGGCGCCCCCCTCGTCGATCACGACCGAGGGCGAGACGCCTGCCTCGCGCAAATGCTCGGCGATCGCCTTCGCCCCATTATCTCCGCCCACCTCTTCGTCATGACCGATCGCCAGATAGACCGTACGCCGCGGCGTGTACCCGGTCCGAATCAGCGTTTCCATCGACTCAAAAAGCGCTACCGCCGAGGCCTTGTCGTCAAGCGCGCCTCTCCCGTATACATAGTCGTCTTCGATCGCACCGTCAAACGGTCCGTGATCCCACTGGTCGGGAGCGTCTACCGGTACAACGTCGTAATGCGCTGCCAACACGACCGGATCGGCCGCTGGATCGCTGCCCTCCCAGCAGTAGAGAAGGCTGTGCTCGTTGATGACCGTCCGGTCCATCGCGTCGTGGACATGCGGGAACGCGGACCGCAGGTACGTTCGATAATCCTGGTATGCCTCCTCGTCCAATTGCGACGGGTCGCGATGCGTGACTGTACGGAACTGCAGGGCCCGCGAGAGGCGCTTCGGTGCGTCCGGGTCCAGCGCCGGCACGTCGATCGCGCCAACCTGAATCTGACGCGTCCGAAACATGGCAGTTCGGATCGCAAGAACGGCAAACAGGCCGAGCAGGACGAGGCCCGCCACGTAGAAAGGATCGAAGCTCATACAGGAAAAGGCCGTGGCGATGCTGAGAGTGAGGGATCCGATGCTCCGCCTCGACGCGAATCCAGACGGTTCATTGGATGAAGTATCGGGACTTGCAGAATCACGGTAGGGGCTGCAGCGAGCAAGCGCAATGAACGCGTTAACGTTTCAGTAACGCCTCAAACCGTCTTGACGGCTTTTCCATCACCGTACAGATTCAGATAAGCCGGCAGGGCTTCGATCGCCCGTACGCCCCGTCATCACCGACCGGTGAAATCGGGATCGCGCTTCTGCATGAACGCCGTGACGGCCTCCGCCAGGTCCTCCGACTGAAGAAACGCAGCGTTCCACAGGGCTACGTGTTCCAGGCCTTCCTCGACGGTCTGTGACCGACCGGCGCGTAAGACGGACTTCGCCCCCTGAACCGCGAGCGGTGAGTTTGCGGCGATCTCTTCCGCCATCGCCCGCGCCGCGGCGTGCAGGGCATCGACGCCGTCGTGGACGTCGTTGACCAGTCCGATCTCTTCGGCACGGACGGCCGGCACATCTTTCCCCGTGTAAACGAGTTCCGCAACGTGACTTTCGGAAAGGATGCGCGGAAGCCGCTGCAGCGTGCCAAGATCGGCGACCATGGCCAGTCTTGTTTCCCGAACGGAGAACACGGCGTCCGACGCCGCGAGACGAACGTCGCACGCCGTGGCCAGGTCGACCCCGCCGCCGATGCATGCGCCGTGGATAGCGGCAATAACCGGTTTCAGGCACGCATCCACAGCGGTCATCGCCTCTTGCATGTACCGGATCTTCTTGAGAAGCGACTGGCGATTCCGAACGGGAGAGGCGTCCGTGTCCGGCTGCAGGACGTCCATGCCCATGGTTTTGAGATCGAGGCCGGCCGAAAAGGCCGGTCCACGAGCGCCGATCACGATGCAGCGAACGGATGACGCCCCTCCGAGCGCGGCCATGATGGCCGGAAGATCACTGAAGAAATCGGGACCCATCGCGTTCAACGCGTCGGGGCGGTCCAGCCAGACGTGCGCGACGTGTCCCTCCTGCTCCACGGACATGACATCGGACGGAGGTACGGACGGCGCGTCAGAAGCGGCGGGATCGGACATGGACGATCGAATGGGAGCGATTTGGTGGCCGGTGCGGAAGGAGCGTGCATCACGGTGATGTACTACGCACGCACCACATCGGTTCATCGAGAAAACATCTTCGGGGAAGAGTTCACGCGGGGGACCTGGCGCGCGACCGTTGCCGGTTGGTACGACACCAGCACCAGCCTCGACACCTTCTCGTTTTCGTCTGCGGCGGATGGCGTGGCTGACCGATGCCCGTTCGCGATCCTCAGGCACGCACGCCGTAGGATGGACGCTCCGGGGCGAGACGACTCACCCACCGTCCGTATGCATCTTTTGCCCGGCTTGTGCATTTTGACCGACCCGGCATCCGTCTCCTCCGGCGGAGCGCAGGCAACGATCCCTACTCTTCTTCACCTGTTTTCGCATTGCACATGTCCAAGCGTACGCTTGTCCTCGGGCTTCTCGTCGTGGTACTCGGTGCCATCGGATACTTCGGCTACGGAATGTTGACCGAATCGGAGGCCGAGCAACAGGCGCAGACCCGGCAGCAGTCCTTCCCCACCGGCGTGTTGCAGACGACGGGCGGCGGCACCTTTGAATTTTCGAGCGTGCCGCAAGATCGACCCGTCGTGTTGATGTTCTTCAGCCCGACGTGCCCGTATTGCCAGGAGGAGACCGCGGAAATCGTCCAGCACGGCAAGCTGCCGCAGGATGCGACGATCCTGATGGTGTCGACGTTTGCACGGAACGATCTGCAGACGTACGCCGACCAGTTCGGGCTCGGGGACTTTCAGAACATCCGCGTCCTGCGCGACTTCGGCGGCTCCCTGTTCCAGCAGTTCGGTGTTCAGAGCGTGCCGTATACGATTGTCTACGACTCGTCACATAACTATGTCCGGGCCTTTCGAGGCAAGGCAGACGTGAACCGCCTGTACGCCGCGGTTACATCCCCGGAGAGCGTGCAGCCTGGGCCGGCACAGTAGCGCAACGATGGCATGGACGGTTCATCTCGGCGAACGCTTGACGTGAACCCGACGATCGATGCAGCGCGCTACGGTTGGGTGTGTTGTGTGTCGTAGATTTTGTATCGGATTTCCGTCGGGACGAGCCGCGATCTCTGGCAATCGTCGTTCGCGATGGCGACGTGGCTCGTTATGCGAAACGCAGCACGGGTCGGCGTCAATCAGGTCGAGGACGAGCCGGAGAACTGTCGTTTTGCCCGCGCCATTATTCCCGACAACCCCGGTTGCCGTGCCGGACTCGATCGTCAGATCGGGAATCAACGCTTCGAAGTTGCCACACGATTTGCGACGGTTCTCGGCCTGGATAAGCGTGAGAACAGATCCATCGACTCCATTCGTCGCGGGGAAACCCTACGGTACGCAACCACTCGGCGTCTGGCGTCAAGGAAGGCCGCAGATTCTCTACGAACCGTCAGTCCTATTGGCAGCGATCGCTGCAACGGTTCTCCTCCTCCCTCGCTAACTGGTAGATGATGTGGGGGACGGGCGTCTCGAAGATCATTGCCGGAAACCTAATCCGGCGTATCTGTCAGCAGAATGCCGACGAGGGTAACCGCGATCAGGACGAGATTGCGGATCAGTGTCGCCTCGGCGGATAGGTCGATGCCGAGCGCACCGAAGCACCCACAGGTGGCGACCGTCTGGTCGCCCACGACGATGGATCCGACAACCACTGTAAACACGGTGAAGACCAGAAATGTGGCCGTCAGCGCCGACGTCAGATATCGTCCCCAGGCCAGCCAGGCGACGAGGGCAAGTTCACCGATGGACACCAGCAAGACGAGAGGAGCCGCGTAGTCGACCCACACGGAATCGCTGCCCATAACCACGCCGACGAGAGACTCGGCGCCGGAGGAATCGATGAGCTTCCCGACGCCGGATAGGAGAAGGACGAGGCCCAGGATCGCGCGGACGGCAATCTGGCCGACGGCGGACAGAGAGGGACGCATATCAATCGATCGATGGAATCACAGGAAACGGGGGGCGGTCCGGCACGGGACGGGGACAGCGTCCCGGCATCCGATCGCCTCTGCGCGTATCTCACGCCGATTCCTCGCAGACGATCCCATCGCCCCGTTCAGTGCGCTTCCGCTCAATACGCTTCTGCTTCGGTGTGCGTCTGGATCGATCGGGTCGAGCCGGGCGCGAGCTGTCGTGCCACCTCATCTTCCGGCCCGACGACCACGGTATCCCCGGGTGCGAGCGAGCCGCTCACCTGAGCCACGGTTTCCGATCGGAGCCCGACGGAGACTTCCACCATGTGGGCGGTCTTGTTCTCCAGGACGAAGACGACCCGGCGCAGGTCGTCCTTGCGGCCGCTCGGGGCCCGTTGCAGCCGTCCGTGCTTCGCGACGGCGGCTGAATCGAGCCGTGCAACGTTACGGGTAGTAACCGCCCCGCTCGGAACTGCGACGATGCTGTCGATGCTTGCGGCTGCGATCCGGACCTCGCCACTCATGCCCGGCCGCAGCACGGGCGGCCCGGGGCCGGCATTGCTGTCATCCGTGACGACGTCGATCGGCTGGCTGCGGGCGGCGAGGCGATGCGGGCTCGTCACGCGGACGTGCACCGGGTACTCCGGCTCGGATGCGGAGCCGATTGCGCCCTCCCCCATGCGGGCCGCATTTGCCACTTCCACCACGCGGCCCTCCAGAACTCGGTCGTCGAACGATTCCGTCACAATCTCCGCCCGATCGCCGAGGTCGACCTGTCGGATTTCCTTTTCAGGTACCGCAACGACGAACTCCATTGCTTGCGGCCCGCCGATCCGCATGATCTCGGTCCCCTGAACACGCATCGTTCCGAGAACACGCTCGCCAACCTCGACGTTCAGGCGCGTCACGACGCCGTCCATCGGAGCGGCAATCCGCGTCTGTCGTGCCTGCTCCTGTGCCCGGTCCAGCAAAGCACGAGCTTGCGCGATCCCTGCCTCTGCAGCTTCCACGCGGGCCCTCGCCTGCTCGAGATTTGCCCGTGCATTCTGAAGGTCGCGTTCGGGAACCATGCCGGCATCGAACAGGCGCTGCTGACGGCGTAGATTCTGCCCCGCCCGCACGGTATCTGCTCGGGCCGCGGCTTGATCAGCACGCGCCCGGAGAACGACGGCCCGCTGCTGCTGGAGCGCCGCCTCGTAGTCATCGTCGCGAAGACGGACGAGCGGATCGCCAATCTCCACGCGATCCCCCTCACGGACGTACACATCCGTGATTTCTCCCGACACGTCCGAGCGGATGGACACCTCAACGGACGGTCGGGCCCGCCCGAACCCCTTTACGGTGCTGGTCACCGATCGCCGGGAAACCTCTGCCGTATGGACGCTGGGCGCGGACTGCATTTCACTCCAGCCGCGGTATGCAGCGACGCCGCCGGCGGCGAGCACGAGAAGACTGACTATCAGGATGATACCGATCGTGCGTCGGGACAGGCTCATGGCCGTGGCTTTTCACCGAAAGAGAGGGACGTCACATGCGGACATAGAGCGACAGCCTGCGGTCCATTGTTACCCACACACGGAAAGCGGGCGGTGTTCAACGGTCGGAACGACGCAGGCGTCGAGAGGTCAGGGGTCATCGACATCGCGGTCGCCATTCAATGTCGGCTCGGAGTGTGGGTTTCGCTCGTCTCGTGCGACCCGTTGAGACGTGCACGGCGACCGTTATCATTTTCTCGGAGCGGGGCCCGGAACCGCTCGATCGCAACGCTCCCACATTGCCTTTCGTAGTCGATCGCCCTATGTTGCAAAGCCACTTAACGACGTTAACCGACCGGGTTGATCCATGAGCGAGACGCCGACCGCAGATGCGCATTCTACCGACATGCCCACGTACGAGACGGTACAGGTTGAGCGGGACGGTGCCGTCGTGACCCTGACGATGAACCGGCCGGAGCGGCGCAACGCCCTACACCCGTCGCTCGACCGGGATCTGCGCGATGCACTGGGCCACGTCTCCGAGGACGAGTCGGTGCGTGCGGTCCTCCTTACGGGCGCCGGCGACGGATTCTGTGCCGGGGCGGACCTGTCGGTGTTGAAGGACAGCCCGACGCCGGAAGAGCTCTACGATCATCTCACGACGCGATACCTCCCGCTCATCGAGTCCCTCCGGGGCTGCCCGAAACCGGTTCTTGCCGGCGTCAATGGGATCGCTGCCGGGGCCGGGATGGCGCTGGCCCTCGCCTGCGACCTGATCGTGATGGCGGACGATGCCGCCATGATCATGGCCTTCAGCCAGATCGGGTTCGTGCCCGACAGCGGCGCGTCGTACTTCCTTGTGCGCCAGATCGGCTACACCCGGGCCTTCGAACTGGCCGCGGAAGCCCGGCCGATCGACGCGGACCGCTGTCGCGATATGGGCCTGGCGAACCGGGTCGTGCCCGGCGCAGACCTCGTCGGTGCCACGCAGGAATGGGCGCATCACCTTGCGCAGCGACCGACCACCGCTCTCGCACTAACGAAGGAAGCGCTACAGTTCGCGCAGGATCATGACCTGAAGGAAACGATCGAATTCGAGTCCGAACTCCAGATGAACGCCCTTCAAACCCGAGACCACCGCGAAGGACTCGCCGCGTTCCTCGAGAAGCGCGACCCGGATTTCCGGGGGGAATAGCGGAAATGCGTGAATGTGTTAAGGTGTGACTGTGTGACACTGCTAAGACGAGACCACCTGGTCGTGTTCGTCAGAATAAGGCAGCGCGTTCGGTAGACGTACCCGTGTTGACGAAACGCTCGCCTCGAACCCTGAACGTTGAACCCTGAACGTTGAACCCTGAACCCCGAACGCCAACCCCTTATGCCCGAAGCGAACGACCGATTTGACGTTACCGACAAAGTCGTGCTCATCACCGGCGCCAGCCGTGGAATTGGCCGAGCGATGGCCGACGCCTATGCCGATGCCGGGGCAAAGGTTGTTCTCACGAGCCGAACTCAGGATACGCTGGACAAGGTCGCGGCGGAGATCGAGGCCGACGGCGGCACGGCGTTGCCCGTGGCAGCTCACGTCGGGGAAACCGCAGCCATCGAGGAGCTGCTTTCTACGGTCGACGATGCCTTCGGCGGTGTGGATGTGCTGATCAATAACGCGGCGACGAATCCGCACTTCGGGCCGCTTCTGACCGCCGAGGACAGCCACTGGGACAAAACGTTCGACGTGAACGTGAAGGGGTACTGGCGCATGGTTAAGGCCTGCGCACCGCGGATGAAGGCGCGGGGAGGAGGCAAGGTGATCAACATCGCCTCCGTCGCCGGCGAACAGCCGATGGCCGGCATGGGCGTGTACGGCGTCACCAAGGCCGGGGTACTGATGCTCACGAAAACCCTGGCGGCGGAGCTAGCCGGCATGAACGTGCAGGTAAACGCCATCGTCCCGGGCTTCATCAAGACGAAGTTCAGCAAAGCGATCTGGGCGAATGACGACCTCAGCGATTCCGTACTGAAGTCGACCCCGCAGCACCGGATGGCTGAGCCGGACGAACTCGCGGGCATGGCTCTTTACCTCGGCTCGTCGGCCTCGGACTTCGTCACCGGGTCTACCTTTCGTGCAGACGGTGGCCTTTTGGTCGGTTCAGGCATGCTCGGCTGACCCACGACCATTTCCTAACGTCCGCCCCCGCGAACTGCCGACCGGAAGCGATCATGCCGACGACACCCGCCACGAACATGGAAACGCTCCTCTCCGACATCCGCGCATTTGTCGACAACGTGCTCCTCCCCCTCGAGGATACGTTTCGCGAGGACGGGCTGCCGGCGGTCACGGACGCCCTTCAGGAGGCCCAGGAGGAGGTACGAGCCAACGGCTGGTGGTGCCCGCAGATGGACGAGGCGCACGGAGGCATGGGCCTGTCGCTCCATGATTTCGGCCGGTTGAGCGAGGTGCTCGGCCGGTCCCCGCTCGGCCACCTCGCCTTCAACTGCCAGGCGCCGGATGCGGGCAACATGGAGATTCTGGCCGACCACGCGTCAGACATGCAGCGTTCCCGATATCTCGACCCGCTGCTTGATGGCGAGGTGCGGAGCTGTTTTGCGATGACGGAGCCCGAAAATGCCGGCTCCAACCCGAAGCAGCTTTCGACGACGGCCGAACGCATCTCGACGGACGACGGCGACGCGTTCGTCTTGAACGGGCACAAGTGGTTTACAACCGGAGCGGACGGCGCCGCCTTCACGATCGTCATGGCCGTCACACACCCTGAAGAAGACAACCCGTACCAGCGGGCGAGCATGTTGATCGTCCCCATGGATAGCGACGGCCTCGAGCACGTGCGTCGCATCCCGATCATGGGAGAAGAAGGCGAGGGATGGCTATCGCACTCCGAACTCAAATTCCGCGACGTCACCGTGCCGGTCGACCACCTGCTCGGCCCGGCCCAGCACGGGTTTGGCATCGCCCAGGAACGCCTCGGTCCCGGTCGCATCCACCATTGCATGCGATGGATTGGCATCTGCGAGCGTGCCTTCGACATGATGTGCGAACGCGCGGCCACCCGTGAACTATCGCCCGGCACGCCGCTGGCATCGAAGCAGACCATCCAGAACTGGGTCGCCGAGTCGCGTGCTCGCATGGACGCCGCTCGGCTGATGGTGCTGGATGCGGCGAAAACAATCGACGAGGAGGGCGCTCGTGCTGCACGGGTCGACATTTCCACAATCAAGTTTTTCGTTGCCGAGACGCTGCACGACGTGCTTGACCACGCCATCCAGGTGCACGGCGCTCTCGGTGTTACCGACGACACGCTCCTCAGCTTCTGGTACCGCCACGAGCGCGGCGCGTCTATTTACGACGGACCGAGTGAGGTCCACAAGTCGGTCGTCGCACGGCGCATCTTCAAGCAGTACGGGATCAAACTATAGGACGGTCCGGAAATCGGAGGTTTACAGATGTGTTGCGCGTCGTGAGAAGTTGGTTGGATTCTAACCTGGACACGACCGCACAAGCGAATTTCGCGATCCACTATTCACAATCCACAATCCCTCATGCCACACGTGAAGGTTAACGGCTGCGAGTACTTCGTCCGCGATGTCGGCGAAGGGGACGAGACGATTGTCTTCGGCCACGGCTACCTGATGACCCACCGGCTGTTTGATCAACAAATCGAAGCGCTTCAGG